>JAWQFT010000032.1:0-1505 GCA_035968055.1 Jaaginema sp. PMC 1080.18
GTACTAAAAACTTGAGAAATTAAAATTAAAAAAAAGTAATCATCAATGACCCTACAAACTGTTACTGAACCCCTGAATGCTGTTACTCTTGTTGAGATTCAAGCAGCCCAAACCCGACTCAAAAATGTCGCGCATTGTACCCCCGTTTTAACCTCTCGCTGCGTCAACCAAAAAACCCAAGCGCAAGTTTTCTTCAAATGCGAAAACTTCCAACGTACTGGTTCATTTAAATTTCGGGGGGCTTACAATGCTTTGTCTCAATTGCATAATGTTCAAAAAGCCAAAGGCGTACTTACCTTTTCTTCAGGAAATCATGCCCAAGCCGTCGCTTTAGCCGGACAATTATTGGGGATTAGCACAACGATTGTGATGCCTAAAGATGCCCCTGAAGTTAAAATTGCCGCGACCCGCAATTATGGTGCAGAAGTGATACTATACGATCGCGCTGAAGCCACTCGCGAACAACTAGCCCAAGAAATTTGCGAACAACGAGGCTTAACCCTAGTTCCCCCCTACAACCATCCTCACATTATTGCCGGACAAGGTACAACCGCCCTCGAACTGCTCGAAGAAGTCGGAGAACTTGACACATTACTGGTATGCTGTGGCGGTGGAGGCTTGTTATCGGGATGCGCGATCGCGACAAAATCCCTGTTTCCCCATTGTCGTATTATTGGGGTAGAACCCGCAGCCGGAGACGACGCAACCCGGTCATTTCACAGCCAAACCCTACAAACCGTACACAACCCCGATACCATAGCCGACGGAGCGAGAACCCCCAGTTTAGGCAGTCTTACCTTCCCCTTAATTCTGCATTATGTTGACGATATGGTAACGGTGTCTGATGAGGCTTTGTTGCGAACCTTATTATTTCTAGCCGAACGCCTCAAAATTGTTGCTGAACCTACAGGTGTCCTTGGGGCTGCGGCTTTACTCGAAAATGTTGTTACCGCCCCCCATCAGCGAGTCGGCGTTATTATTAGTGGCGGGAATGTGGAGTTACGCCAAGTTTTGGTAGGGCTTGAGAATTTATAGCCATTCGTACATAAACCGCAGCAAAAAACATAACAGTTGTTATGCCGTTCATAACAGTTGTTATGTTTTCGAGAGTGACAAAGCAGGGATACTATCGCCGTCGCCACCATAACATTCCTGCGATCGCTAAACCCAAAGCCGGGACAATTAAGATAGCCAACCAACCCATCAATCCGGCTTGTCCGACAGTCAAGGTTAAACGGCGATTTTCCGGTTCTCTGGCTTGAATAGAGAGGTTGGCTTCGTCTATTTTGGCTAACCATTTGACTGAGTTGAGAAATACGTCGCGATTCAGTTGTTGATTAAACCAACCATTAACCGCAAAACTGGAATTCCCAAAAACAACGATACGGGCTTCTTTTTTGGGGGTTTCAGATTTATCCTCATCGGAATCAGTGGCTTTACTGGCTTCTGCATCTTCTTCCGACTCGTCGCTGTCAGATTTATCCTCATCAGAATCAGTGGCTTTA
>JAWQFT010000032.1:1605-43269 GCA_035968055.1 Jaaginema sp. PMC 1080.18
ATCTTCTTCCGACTCGTCGCTGTCAGATTTATCCTCATCAGAATCAGTGGCTTTATTGGCTTCTGTATCTTCTTCCGACTCATCCGAATCTGCTGGGGTTGTAGTCTTATCGAGGGGTTGACTCAAAGCGAAACCCAACGTCAAAGGGCCAGGAATATCGATTTCAGGATTAAACTCAAGACTTTCGGAGTTTAAGTCAGCTTCTGCCCAACTTTCCTCGCTGGTGAGTAATAATGGCGAAGCTTGGATATTTTTGAGGGGTTTGACAGCAACAGGACGAGCGAGAGGGTAAACTGAAATGCGATCGCCAAAATCGGCAGTAATGGGATGTACGCCATAACTGGTCACCACAGGAGTTCCCGGGCCTAAACCAATAATACTACCGCTTCCAGAAGCATCAATCGCGAGGCGATCGCCCAATAAAATACCCCAATCCTCTAAAATAGGGTCGAGACCTGGATCGGTTTGAGGGTCAACGGCTAGGAGTAAACTGCCTCCTTGCTGCAAATATTTCTGAAGGGCTGTGACTTCTCCTTCAAACAATTTTTGTTGCAGCCCCAGCAATAAAATAGCATCTGCATCTGCGGGAATACTATCCCGTTGGGTGAGGTTGAGGGGTTCGACTTCATAACCGCTAGTTTTCAGACTTTCAACAGCGTGAGAAATACCAACTTCGCTTTCTTCCAAGGGAGACTCGCCGTGACCTTGTAGGATATAAACATGGGGAGTGCGATCGCGTAAAATTTGTTCAATTGCCCCAGTTAAACTAGACTCGGTAATTGTTGCCCCATTTTGAAGAGTTTGCACTTTTTGGGTGCGATCGCCATACTGAAGATAGACTTCGCTTTCACTTCCCACTCCAAATTCTGTGGCTAATCCTACTTCAATTTGCGGGTCAATAAATTCAAACTCAAAGTTACTACTTTGACGGCGATAGTTCTCTAAAAATTCTCGGTCAATGGGATTGGCTTTAGGGGTAAAAACTAAAACTTTTAGAGGTTGAGATAAATCGGCAACAATTTCTTGGGTTTGAGGTGATAAGGTAAAAATTCGGTTTTCTGTTAAGTCGAAACGCAGGGGATTGCGGACGGCTAGAAAGTTGAGTAAAGCCAAGATAATTATAAAACTAATGGTCGCGATCCCGGCATTAACTCCCACCTCCGCAAATCGCTGTCTTAAGAAACCATGAGGCTGACTTCCTAGGATTAAGACTCCCCCTACAATAATGACAATTCCTACTAAAATTAAGCCAATTGCCGTCTCCGACCAATTATTACTAACCCAGCCCGAAACCAAACCAGCCACGATTAGAGCAGGGCCAAACCAAATAGCATATTTAATCGTTTTTACAAGGGGTTTGGGCAAGGGAGTCATATTAGTTATCGGGTTCGAGTGAAAGAATCTAAAATTAACGTCGAGAAAAGCGGAATGTTTCCAGAGATTGGGCTGTCAGAAACACTCCTAAAATAATATAACTCGCAAATATTACAATACTGCTACTATCGATAACACCCTGCACAAAATTATTGTAATGCTTGAGTAAAGATAAATGGGTCAAAACTTCCCGGAACGGACTCGGAACGCGGTCTGCTAGTAAGTCTACAATCCACAACAATAACATTAAAGCAAACGTCAATAACCCCGACAAAACCGAATTATCGCAAAGAGAAGAAATAAACATTCCCAACGATAAAATTGCCGTTGCCAGTAAAACAATTCCCAACAAAGCCGATAACGGGACAGCCGCAGGCATTGGCGGGTCAGCACTCGCAAAGGCGATCGCCTCGTATAATAAAATAGGCGCGATCGCGAACCCAGTAAAAGCTGTCACTGCCAGTAACTTTCCCACAGCCACCGACCAATTAGAAAGAGGGGATGTTGCCAGTAATTCCAAGGTTCCTCGCTTGCGTTCCTCTACATACAATCCCATAGAAAGTAACGGGAAAATAAACAACGCTAGCAATCCCAAAATCCCGAAAAAACGCAGCATAAAAATATAAGGAACATCAATCCCTCCCGGAATTCCCTGCTGTTCGATAAAAGCGACTTCCTGTAAAGTTTCGATTAAAATACCAATCCAAAAAAATCCCGATAAAAACCAAAACACTGCCGCCACCATGTACGCAAAAGGGGAAGCAAAATAGCCTAGTAATTCCTTTTGAAAAATAGCCAGTATATTCGCGATCGCCGTCATATTTTCATTACAATTAAGAGAGTTGTTGTCTAATATCTGCTGCTACTGCATCGGGAGTTTGATTGCCATTGACTCGCAGTAACTTTTCACGAGGTTCGTAATATTCTAAAATAGGAACAGTGCGTTCTTTGAACAATTCGATGCGACGTTTGATAATCTCTAGAGTATCATCGCGACGCGATCGCGCCTTCGATCGTTCAATCATCATAGCTTCGTCTATCTGTAATAAAATCGCCTTATCCAACTCCTGACCAAAATCAGCCAGTACAAAATCTAACTCCTCCGCTTGAAACGCAGTACGCGGATATCCCTCCATAATCCAACCACTTTGGGTGTCAGCTTGCAGCAAGCGCAACCGCATCAACTGAATCATCAACTCATCTGGAACTAACTCCCCCTTCTCCACATAAGGTTTGGCCTTTTTCCCTAAAAAATTATCAGACGCGATCGCTTTTCGCAATATCTCCCCCACCGAAATCCCCGGAAGCCCCAAATGAGAACACAATCGCTGCAACTGCGTTCCCTTCCCCGAACCCGGTCCCCCTAACATAATCAATCTCACGATAATTGCCTCTCCTTCAAGCTAAAATGATTTTACTAAGTCTTAATTATTGTATTGTTAACTGGGTGAATCTTCCCCACTAAGGATAATCCAAAAACTTGCGCGATTTCTCCCCGTTTGAGTCCCATTTCGCTTTATGCTAGTAAGGCTGTGCTAAATTCTCTTGACCCGTGATTCAAAACGATTTGTGGATTAACGAAATGGCTTCTAAGGGCATGATTTCGCCTTTTGAACCCCAGTTAGTTCGTCGTCTCGAAGACTTACCCGTTATTTCCTACGGATTGAGTAGCTTTGGCTATGATATCCGCCTTTCTTCTAACGAATTCCGCGTTTTTCGCCACATTCCCGGAACTGTTGTCGATCCCAAAAACTTTAATTCCGATAATCTTGAACCCGTTGAATTGCATAAAGATAAAAACGGCAATTTTTTCATTTTGCCAGCCCATTCTTACGGATTAGGGGTTGCATTAGAAAGACTCGATGTTCCCGATAATATTACGGTTCTTTGTATCGGCAAATCAACCTATGCAAGATGCGGTATTATTGCTAATCTTACACCTGCTGAAGCCCAATGGCGCGGTCATTTAACCTTAGAATTTTCTAATTCTTCGAGTGCAGATTGTCGTATTTATGCCAACGAGGGTGTTGTCCAACTACTTTTTTTAGAAGGCGAACCTTGTGCGGTAAGTTATGACAAACGTAAAGGAAAATATCAAGACCAACCCGAAAAAGTCATCTTTTCTCGCGTCTAGTTCAGTGTAAATTTTATTGTATTATTATTACTAAGCTGTGGATAAGTTTCGGATTGAAAAAATTGCTGCTACTCCCAACCCTCAACAAGTCATTTGGGCAGCAATGCACCAGGATTATTCAGAAGGTTTTGTTTGGGATGAACGAGAAAAGTTCCCCGATGAAACCAAAGCGGGGGAGTTAATCGTTAAATATTTGCTGGCAGGAGATAGGGGGCATTTCGGACCATTAGAACACCCGCAAATTACCCTCAATGTCGGCTATTTTCCGCACTCGATGATGCAGCAAGTTCGGACTCATCGCGTGGGCGTTTCTTTCGATGTACAATGTTTAGCTGGAGATACAGAAATCACTTTTATTCATGCTAGTGGGGGTTTACGGAAAACAAAAATTGCGGAACTCTATGACCTCTGGGAAAATGGTGAAAAAGCACACCGAGAACGCAAAATTAAAGGTCGAAAAGGAGAAGCACCAGGAACATATCGCCGTAACTGTCAAAAGCGACTTCGCAAAATGAAGTTACGGGTTTTAAACGAAGAAACCCAATATTTCGAGATTGGACATATTAAAGATGTTATATTTCGTGGCGTTCAACCTGTATATCGAGTAACGCTTGAAGATGGCAAAGTTATTGATTGTACCCGAAATCATCGTTTCTTAACAGTTGAAGGTTGGCAAACAATGGAAATGGCTACAGGTTTACTGACTAACAATCAGCATGAAGTCATTGGACGGACAAAAGACTGCCAATTTTTATGTAATGGTAAGATTGTGCAAGGTATTGAGCGACCCGAAGCACTTTACACTCAAAAAAATTGGTTAATTGAACAAAGAGACAATGGCGTTAATGCTAACACTATAGCTCAACAATGTAACGTCAGTTCTAGTACTATCCGACAATGGGTTAAACATCATGGTATAAAGTTGCAATCTGGCCACCAGCAGGGACTCAAAACTGTTGTTGGAAATGGCTGCTATCGAGATAAATTATGGTTAGGGACACAACTCAACCAAGGACTTTATGCTGATGAAATTGCAGAGATTGCAGGTTGTTCTGTAGAAAGTATCAAGAAATGGGTTTACAAACATAACCTCAAACTAAATAAACGGAAAAAAGGAACGCAAAAACCCTGGAATAAAAATAATGGTGGATATCAGCTCCAGCTTTCACCTGACTCAATAGAAAAGCGGCGAGAAAATGCCAGAAAATATACGATGCGCGGGCAAGATTCTAACTTTTGGCGGGGAGGAGTTTCCAGAGAGAGAGAGAAAATTGGCGCATGGACTCGTCAGATTGCTCCTCAAGTTCACGAAAAGTATAATTATGTTTGTCAACGATGTGGTGTTCGCGGTGGTAAATTAGAAGTACACCATCTTGTTCCTGTTTATGCAGATGAATTATTAGGCTATGACTTTGATAATCTTGTGACTTTATGCCAAAACTGTCATGCTTATATTCATCATAATCATCTAGAAGCAGAATTTGCTGAAACATTTTCACCCATGATGGTCACGCAAGATTGGTCTAAGAAACCTACAGCAAAAGGTCACAAACTGACTTGTCATCCGGTTAAAGTTGTTGATGTACAGTACCTAGGGCAAGAAGAAACCTATGATATTGAAGTAGAAGGACCTTGGCATAACTTTGTAGCAAATGGGATTGTTGTTCATAACTCTAATCGTTATACAGGACAGCGAATTGTGGATGTCGCTACAGGAAAAAGTGAAGTTGAAGATGTGTTTTACTTGCGTCCTGTGGGGAAATATACAAACCGTCAGGGGAAAAAGTATGAGTATACCAATGAGCAAAGACAAGGAGATTTGGATTGGTGTATTCAGGCTTGTCAACGCTATGCAGAACATTATCAAAATGGAGTTTCAGAGGAACACGCGAGGGGAATTATTCCTTTTGATGTGCGGCAACATTTTGTGCTAAGTTGTAATACGCGATCGCTGATGCACTTATTGGATTTACGCTGGAAAAAAGATGCACAATTAGAAGCACAGAAGTTTTGTGAATTGCTGTATCTTCAGTTTGAGGATTGGTGTCCGGCGATCGCGCAATGGTATAAAGAAAATCGCGCTAAAAAAGCCAAGTTGTCTCCGTAACCAATTAGCTTAGAAAACGACGACAGAAACGATACCATTCTTGGCGTAAAGTAGGCAAAGTTGAGCGAGATTGAGTTTGTTGGTACGCGATCGCAGCTTCAGGTAGAATAGCTCCTAAACTGGGAGCGATCGCGCTGAGTTTTGCCAGTTGTTGAATTTTCAATCGTTGTTGGATTCCCAAAGCCAGAAGATTGATGATATCAGCCCCATCTCTCCCCAAGATTCTTGCTCCTAGGATTTCGCCGTTTTCGTGCAGAATCAGCTTAATAAAACCGTCGTTCGCTTCGGTAATGATGGCTTGGGCATTTTGCTTGAAAAAGTGGCGAATTACAAGGATGTGCTTGCCATAGCGTCGTCGGGCTTGGACTTCACTCAAACCCACCGCAGCGAAATTGGGTTCAGTGAAAATTGCCCAGGGAATCGGGCGGTAGTCCATCTTAAATCTTGCCCAGAACAGCGCATTTTTGAGCGCTACGGTAGCTTCGGCTTGGGCGAGGTGGGGGAAAGCATAACCGCCTCCTAAGCTGCCACAGGCGTAAATTTGGCGGTTGGCGGTTTGTAATTTTTCATTAAGAAGTAGTTGCTTTTGGTGTAGTTTTATGCCAACTCCTGCGAGATTTAAGCCCTCGATATGGGGATGAGTTTCAGACGCGACAATAACGCAACTTGCTTCTATTGCAGTGTCTCCCAGTTGCAGCCAGGGTTGATTGTCGATAATTTGAACTTGATTGATAGGGCTGTGGGTGAGAATTTGGATTCCTTGGGCTTCAAGGTGGGCTTGTAGCCAGCGTACTATTTCTGGGTCTTCGAGGGGGAGTAAACTGGAATCAGCAACAGCTAGGGTAACTTTTTTACCAAATCGGGTGAGTATTTGGGCAATTTCGAGAGCAAGAGGGCGACTTCCCAGGATAACAATTTCATCCGGGAGAGTTTCGAGGTGGGAGATTTGCCACAAGTCAGGGGGAGTGAGAGTTTTGAGGGGAATATCTGTAGATAGAGAAAGCGGGGTGAAGCGAGAACCCGTTGCCAGGAGATAAGAGCGCGATCGCAATCGTCTATGATTGATTATGAAGGCTTGTTGGGGCAGACGGCAAAATTCACCTTGACCGCGAATCACATCAACTCCCAAAATAGCGAGAGTATCCAGGGAATTTTCTTGAGTGAAGGTGGCAACATTATGATGAGCCTGGGCGATCGCGTCTTCCCAGGAATCCCCCCTCTGGCTATAATGCAGCAAACTGCGACTGTACAAGGCATCGTCAGCCGGAGTTACCCCAAATTCCACTAAGGCAACCCTAGCCTTTTGTGTAACGGCTGTGGCTGCGGCATAGCGTCCGGCAATACCGCCCCCAATAATAACAAGATCGTAGTCGAGCATGAACAGAAGGGCAATCTACTCGATCTAGGGTAGGCGATCGCGCTCAGTTTTGGGGTGAGTTATTGTCATTCTCGAAGACAAATATCCCTGCAAAAAGGAGAATCAGCGCACCCATTCCTAACAATAAAGCCCCCACAACTGTTCCCCAAGTATATTTAATAGTAAGTAAAATAATTGCGAAGGTAAATGCACCTTTCCGCCGAGTATTAACATGACTTAGAAGATCGACTGAATCTAGGAGATGGGGGTAGTGAAACTCGCAAAAACCCCAGCTTAGAAAAAATAATGCTACCAATATAATCCAAATCGACTCCTTGAGACGTTCAAGCATCAGTAAAACCTCAATTTTTCAGGAACTACTGATAGTATTCCTCCAACAATTACACAAGTTACCTTTTCTGAGTAATTTTAATTTGTGTAGTTCGCGAGGGTGGACTTTGTTGGTGTTAGCCCCAAATTTTCAATCCGAGGGTGGGCTGTCGGCAATAAGATTGCGCGAATTAAGACAGAACTTTGTTTTGTTGTTCCTCGCTTACACCTAAATGCGAGGTTAAGGAGAGATAATTTGAGCAACTTCAATCTCAATGTCGGTAAAAGTTAAAGGCGTTACTGTTCCTTCTGTCAGGGTCATTTTGAAACGATATTCTTGTTCGCAAGGATCGCGAAAAATAATCAATTCTCGTCGCAGTAAATTAACCAACCAATATTCGGGGATTCCCGCTTCGGCATACATTTCGTACTTGAGAGTAGTATCTTTTTGTAAACTTGAATTAGCGTATTCGATGACCCAGAAAATGTTTTCGGAATAGGGATGATGGGTTAAATATTCTCGTCCTAAACGTTGGACAATGGCAATATCGGGTTCGGGTTCGGAATTATTAAGAAGGGTAATAGGTTTAGCTTGACGAATTGAAGCTTTTTTACCGAGTAATATTGTTAAATACTCACTGGCTTCGCTGCTGTAGTAAGCATGAGGTTCTCCTTCGGGGGACATTTCGACAATTTCTCCTCGGACTAATTCAACGGCTTTATCATCTAATACTCCAGCCGCAATCATACGGTGATAATCTTCTAAAGTCCATTGCGCGATCGCGATTTTCATAGCGATTTTTTCCTATTTTTTTTAGACTTACTAAAATCAAATAACTTTTTTACTTTTGATCGAGAATTATTGAGTTTTTGTAATGCTTAAATAGGCAGCTAAGGAGAGATAATTTGAGCAACTTCAATCTCAATGTCAGTAAAAGTTAAAGGGGTTACTGTTCCTTCTACCAGGGTCATTTTGAAACGATATTCTTGTTCGCAAGGATCGCGAAAAATAATCAATTCTCGTCGCAGTAAATTAACCAACCAATATTCGGGGATTCCCGCTTCGGCATACATTTCGTACTTGAGAGTAGTATCTTTTTGTAAACTTGAATTAGCGTATTCGATGACCCAGAAAATGTTTTCGGAATAGGGATGATGGGTTAAATATTCTCGTCCTAAACGTTGGACAATGGCAATATCGGGTTCGGGTTCAGAATTGTTAAGAAGGGTAATAGGTTTAGCAGCACTTACCAAAGCCCGCGAACCTAATTTTTGTCCGAGATAGTCAGCCGCAGTACGACTGTAGTAAGCATGAGGTTCTCCTTCGGGGGACATTTCAACAATTTCTCCTCGGATTAATTCAACCGCTTTATTATCTAATACTCCAGCCGCAATCATACGGTGGTAATCCTCTAAAGTCCATTGCGCGATCGCGATTTTCATAGTTCTTTATTCTGCTTTTTTACAACTACTAAAATTATAATATTTTCATTTTAAAGGAATTTCTTGACGCAATTCTAAATGAGATTCAATTGTTTCGCGATCGCGCCATACTGGACGTAATTCTTGCTTAAGATATAAGGGTAACTGATCGCCGCGATGAGGAGAATGGGGCTGGGTGGCATTTCCGTAAGTCAGTAAAACTCTCGCTGTCACAGGATCGCCAAACTCCACCGCCGCAATGAAAGTATCTCCCGCAGACCCACGATATTGCCCCGATTCAGTCGCTGAAAACTGCAAAACGGAAAATGCCCCCAAATCCCCACTTGCACCCCTTGCAGGCAAATCTCGGTCGCCTAATTGCAGACGGTACACTTCACCCCAAGGAACATCCAAACTGCCGTAATTATCTTGGATTTGCTGCGCGACAGTTTCTAAAGTTGCGATCGCTTCAGCCGGATTTGCCAAGCCATCGGGAGTAGTCAGGGGTTTGTCAGATTGCCACGTTGCGGCCACAACTTCAGGGTCGGGCATAAAGCGGAAATTCATCTCCTGCGCCCACTTTGCGAATAAAACTGCCCCTCGACTTTCCGCTTCTGTTTGTCGATCCCAAGCCTGAAGAACCGCGATCGCCTTTTGTGCTAATTCTCCCCCATACTGGCGACTCGCTGCTATCAAATCGTCTAAAAAGCGATCGGCAACTGCTAAACGAGTATCAAATTTTGCCACAATCATCTTATCAAGAGATAAAGGGAGATTTTGAGTTAATAATTCTACGGAACGTTGCGCCCGTAAATTCATTAATTGGGAAGATAAATAAGCAGGATAATTATTAGCATCTAAAGCTTGAGGAAATGTAGTTGTCCAAGGGGGATCGTTGGCATTTTGTAACCAGCCCGTTTCCGGATTAACCACCTTGGGTAAGTCTGAATAAGGATGTGTTGCTGTCCAGAGAGTTGCGGCAGTATTCCCCGGTACTGGGTCGAGCCAGGTTTGCCAATCTCCTAGGGGACGTTGGGGTACAATACCGTTGAATAGGTGCATAATTTGACCGTCGCGATCGCCATACAATACGGTAAACATGGGAATTTGTAACTGTTGTAAAGCAGTTTCAAAAGATGCTAAATTCTCCGCTTGCAACATCTGCCAATACTGTTTAATAATCCCCGATGCGTCCAAACCAGCAACGCGCAAAGCTAAAGCTTTATTACCCTTTTGCGTGAGAATTGCTCCGTGAATGGAACGAGTAATTGTAATAAGTTGCTCGCCAACTTTTCCATCTTTTTGCTTGACTTTTATGAGTTTTTGTGTAACTTCTAACGGTCGAACTTCCCCATCCCATTCGTAACCCTTATCGGGAGTCAAAGTTAACTCATACAAGCCCCAACCGTTGTGTTGATTAATCGTATGCGCCCAACCTAAATTATTATTAAATCCCATCACTAACATGGGCATTCCTACCAACGTACAACCATAAGCATCGATATTTGGGGATGTTATTTGGGCTTCATAAAAAAGAAAGCGATCGCCCCAAGGTAAATGAGGATTAATTAATAATAAAGCCCGATTGTTCTCCGTTTGAGATGGCGCGATCGCCCAAGCATTCGATCCCCCTTGTTGCCACTGTTGCAGAGAACTTAAAGCACTCGTTTGCGAACCGATTAAAAAGTTAAAATGTACCACCCGTTGAATATGGGCTAAAACATCCTGTCCGGTAATAGGTAAAACAACTTTAACCTCCTCATCAATCTTATCGGGATTACTTTCAACATAGGCATTAATTCCTGCTACAAAATAATCCAGCGCCTCGCGAATTTCTGGGGATTGTTCCTCGTACCAAATCTTAGCGCGATCGGGAATGCCCATTGTCCAAACTTGGCGATCGCTCTCTACATAATCTTCTCCCCAATACTCAGCACCGCGTCCCCTTCCTTGCCCGTAAAGCCGTAAAATTAAATCCCCATGACTGTGCATTTGCGCCCACCCAAAGGCCTTAAATAAACTGGGATTATCTGAAGCAAAAATATGAGGAACACCCCAAGTATCCCAAAGAATTTCAGTATTCGTCTGGGTCATGCTACAGCTTCCTGAAATAACCGTAAAAGTGAGACAAAAAATTAAAACTCGTTTTAACCATTGTTGAGCCAAAAGACGGGGAAAAAATGAATCAAAACTCACGATTCTAACACCTAGCCTACCAGCAAATTTTCTTCTGGATACTGAATCACACTCGGTTTAGAATCTCCTAAAATCGCTGCCATAAACAAAAGTACGCCCACTCGACCAATATACATAATACCCACCAAAATCAACTTACCTGTTGACGACAAACTCGCCGTAATTCCCATAGACAAACCCACTGTGGCAAAAGCCGAAATAACCTCAAAGAAAATTTGGATAAACTCAAAACTCCCTTTAGATTCGCTAGAAAATACTAAAACTGTACCAATTACAATTGTAGTCAGCGAACCAAAAACTACCGCGATCGCCTTCAAAATCAAAGAACTGGGTACGCGACGATTAAACAAAATAACATCATCTTGTCCCCGTAACATAGAGCGAGTACAACTACTAATAATCCGAATTGTGGTGGTTTTAATTCCTCCACCAGTACCACTAGGACTAGCCCCAATTAACATAAAGCCCATCGTAATAAATGCGGCGGCGGCTTGGAGCGAACCAAAATCAATGGTATTAAAGCCAGCAGTACGAGTTGTTGCCGATTGAAACCAAGCTGCCATGATTTTATCGGCAATGTTTAACATCCCAAAAGTGTCGGGATTAGAGATTTCTGTAAATAGAAAAGCAACCGTTCCTAAAATTAGTAAAAACAGAGTTGTACTGGTCACCACTTTAAAATTCAAAGAAAAAGTAAAGCGAACTTTCCGTCCCTCAATGATATTGACGAGCCAATTGTACATTTCCATAATTACTTGGTAGCCAATTCCTCCAAAAATAATGAGTGCTGGCACAACAATATTAAGGGGTAAAGAATTGCGATATTGTACTAAGCTATCAGGAAATAAACTAAAACCAGCGTTATTCCAAGCACTAACACTATGAAAAATTGCCAACCAAATGCCTTTGTCCCAACCGTAATCTGGTACAAAAACAAACAACAATGCAAAAATCCCCGTAATTTCAAAAAACAAGGTCATTCCCACAATAGAGCGAATCAAATTCTGACTTCCCTGTAATAAAGGTCGGTCAAAAGACTCTTGAATCGCAATTTTATGGCGGAGATCGAAGCGGCGACCAATCAACAAAATCAAAAAAGTTGTTGTGGTCATATATCCCAAACCGCCCACCTGAATTAACAATAAAATAAATATTTGTCCCCAAATCGAGAAATCCGTGCCTGTATCAACTACAGCCAATCCTGTTACGCAAACCGCAGAAGTTGCTGTAAACAAAGCGACGATGGGGTCATTCCATCCCTCAGCACTGGTTGAAAAAGGCAACCATAAAAGTAGCGTTCCTAAAGCAATCAGCGCTAAAAATCCAAAGCAAATTGTCCGAGCTACGGTCATTTCAGTTATCAGTAATCAGTTATCAGTTATCAGTACCTCTGTCTGAACCAGAGGCTAGAAATTTTTATCTTTTTGAAAAGGGAAGGTTTAAGACTTATTTTGGATCGCAAAATTGAGTTAAAACCAAATAAATATCACATTCCCTGGTAACTTTGCCAAGCTCGCCAGAAGAAATATACTACTAGGATAGCGAGTAAAGTACGAAAGCAAAAATCAACCAATTTATCCGGTAATTTTGGTAAATAACGAGTGCTAACTTGTGCGCCCAAAATACCGCCAATACCCAGAAGAATACCCGGAAGCCACAACACATTGCCATGATACGCATGACCCGCAGTTGCCGAAATTGAGGTAATGACAATTACCCCCAAACTGGTTTGAATTGCCATTTTAATCGGTTCGCTTAACAATAACATCTGCAACGGCACCATAATTACACCCCCTCCCACACCAAATAAACCCGCTAGCAAACCCGCCGCACTGCCAGTCCCCAAGCGAGCTAAAATAGGGTGTGTCGGGGCTGAGAGCGAGTCAGGAGTGCGATCGCGCAAACGCTTCTTGAGCGCAACCAGAAAGATTGTAACTAGCAACAATACCCCAAAAGCTGCTTCTTTGATATGGTCTGGCAGTTGTTCTACTAAATATGCTCCCAATTGAGCCGTCAAAATCGCAGGAAGGGCTAAATACAAAACTTGCTGCACCTTAAGATAGCCCATCCGCCAATTTTGTACTGTACCAGAGCTAGAGGTTAGGATAATGGCTAGACTGCTCGTTGCGACCGCTTCGTCGTAAATGTAGCCGAGGAAGATGAGTAACGGCACTAAAACTGTACCCCCTCCAATCCCCAGTAAACCCGAAAGCAAGCCTGCACCAAGCCCCCCCAATGCCAGTAACCAGCCATTTTCGATCATAAGTTGTCATTGTGTTGTGAGTGCTGCGATCCATATTGCCGGATTTTGGCGATAGACAAAAAGAATTTTATAATTAACCCAAGGCTCAGAATGCCATACAGAAGGCGATCGCGTCCGCTTTTTGCCTCAAGTCACGCAGTTCATCAGCTATGATAATTAGGTTTTAAGGTGTAGCGCGGGAAATGTATCTGAAAACCTTGCATCTCAGTCGCTTTCGCAACTATCGCGATCGCGAGGTGAAATTTGATGCTCAAAAAACCATTGTGGTGGGAAATAACGCTCAAGGCAAGTCCAACTTACTCGAAGCTGTAGAATTACTCGCCACCCTCAAAAGCCATCGTACCAGCCGCGATCGCGATTTAGTGCGCGATGGTGACGAAGTTGCCCGCATTCGTGCTACAGTAAAACGCCACTACGGAGAAACCGACCTCGCGATCGCCATTCGCAAACAAGGTCGTCGAGTTGTGACGCGCAATTCCGAAAATTTACGCCGTCAAATCGACTTTTTAGGCGCAGTCAACGCGGTACAATTTTCTAGTCTAGACTTAGACTTAGTGCGCGGATCGCCAGATTCTCGTCGCAGTTGGGTCGATAGTCTGCTGACGCAACTCGAACCTATCTACGCTCACATTTTGCAGCAATACAACCACGTCTTGCGTCAGCGAAACGCCCTCCTCAAAAAAATTCGCAACCTCGAAGAAAACCCACCGAATCGCGACTTAATCAGTCAACTAGCCCTCTGGGACAGCCAACTCGCCGCTCACGGCTCGCGGGTGACGCGGCGGCGTGCTAGGGTATTAGAACGCCTTGCTCCCATCGCCAGAGCTTGGCATCGACAGATTAGCGGTGCTACAGAAATACTCCACATTCAGTATGCTCCCAATGTCGCGCCATCGTTTCGCGAACCCGAACAAGTCCAACAAGCCTTTCTCGAAAAAATCCAGCAGCGTCGTATTGCCGAACAAAACCTCGGTACAACCGTCGTCGGGCCTCAGCGAGACGAAGTAGATTTTATCATCAATGATACCCCGGCTCGGTCTTACGGCTCTCAAGGCCAGCAACGCACCCTGGTTTTAGCTTTAAAACTAGCCGAGTTAAAACTCATAGAAGAAATTGTCGGAGAACCCCCCTTACTCCTCCTCGATGACGTTTTAGCCGAACTTGACCCCAACCGCCAAAACCAACTCCTAGAGGCGATTCAAGACCGCTTTCAGACCATTATTACAACCACCCATATTCACTCCTTCGATGCTCAATGGTTGCAAAACTCGCAGATTCTCACCATTGAAGCCGGAAATATTCAACCTTACGCCTTTTGACGGGGAATTTTCTCCCTATATCTCTATAGACTCTTGACTTTCAAAATAAGTTTTCTTAGCGAACCTTTATATTTTGGATAACTTTTGTTAACATTTTTAATGTACCTTAATCACGATCTTAATTTTTAAAGACTCATGGCTGGATTTTTTGGTTTATTTGGTGGCAAGAACAAAGACGAAGCATATTTCTTGGGTGAAGATGACTCCAAAACCCTCGGAAACCTGGACTATATGCGGACTCCGAACAAAAGCCGCAGGACTTTCCCGAAAACTTTGAAAAACCCTAACGGTTTTGAAATTAACAACGAAATTTCCGCGATGACAATCCGCGAAATCACGGAAAATGGTGTCACGAAGCCCAAAACCACCAATCAACCGAGTAGCAGCTTCAGCAGCAATAATAACAGTCGTTCTTCCGACAAAAACTTAGATATGTGGCGCAGTATGGCCAAAGATATGCGTAAATAACAGTCAAGTCGAGATCGATCGACACTGAAGGTTGAAAATTGGGGAACTGGCGATCGCGGGCATTTTTTGTCTGAATTTGCCAGTTCCTTTGTTTATGAGAAAAAAGTTAAGTTCCGTGTTTTCGCGGATGCAGTTTCCCTTGTTTATCGGCATGGAAAAGCGCATTCAACACGGGATAATACAAACTCGGATCGTAAGCCAATAAAATCAAGTCTACCCCAGCATTTAACGACGCGATCGCCACTCCCAAATAACCCTGAAACTGGTTAGGAAATCGCCGTACCCCAAAAAGCGCGATCGCCAAACCCAGCAAACCCAACCCCAAACCTACCCACCACAACTCACTGCGAATACTCGCAACCATCGGATTCCGCAGATAAAAACCCAACACCGCGATCGCGATTGTTCCCAGCAACCATACCCCTTTCGCGAGAATTATCCCCATCTCTAGGCAACACCTACTCCAAGAGCTAAAGTTTCTGATCTCTTTGGAGGGGCATTCATCCCACTCCCCCCGATTGCCCACTGCCCAAAACTACTGCCCCTTAATCGCTTATAACTGCTCCGTAGGAAACGCCCCAGGCTGAACCGTAAGCTGTACCGTCTTATTATCGCGCCAAACCTCAATAACTAAATTCTTACCAATGGTACTGCGTTCCACTTCCTGCTGCACATCCGCCGCATTTTGGACTTCCTGAGCGCCCACCTTAACAATAATATCCCCCGCTTTAAAACCCCCTTGGGCAGCAGGAGAATCGGGAACAACCCGCATCACCAACACACCGCGATCGCGTTTAACCGTAAAAGGGGCTTCACCACTCTCATTAATACTCTGCTTCAACTCAGGATTCAAATCTACCATCTGAATCCCCACATAAGGATGTTCAACCCGTCCTTTAGTTGCCAACTGATTCGCCACTCGTTCTGCCGTTTCAATGGGGATAGCAAAGCCCAATCCTTGCGCGTCAGCCCGAATCGCCGTATTAATTCCAATCACTTCTCCTTGGGCATTCAGCAAAGGGCCGCCAGAATTCCCCGGATTAATTGCCGCATCCGTTTGAATAAAACTAACTCGTTTATCGGGAACCCCCACCTGACGGCTCGAACGACCGAGAGCGCTGATAATCCCCACTGTGACCGTATTATCAAGACCCAAGGGATTGCCAATCGCGATCGCCCATTCCCCCGGAATCAAATCGTCAGAGCGACCCAAATTGACCACCGGGAGATTATCGTCAGCTTCAATCTTAATCACCGCCACATCCGTCACATCGTCTGCACCCAACACCTCTCCTTCAAATTCGCGACCATCTTTGAGAACCACCATCACAATGTCCGAATTTTCCACCACATGAGCATTCGTGACAATTAGCCCATCGCTACTCAGGATAAAGCCCGATCCCGTACCATTTTGCACCCGACGACGAGGAGACACTGGCGCTTCATTCTCCCCAAAAAAGCGGCGGAAAAATGGATTTTTAAACTCATTAGGAACGCCTTGGGAAACAGTCCGAGCCGCATCAATACGAACCACAGCCGGGCCGACTTTTTGGACGGCAGCAGCGATAAAGTTTAAGCGAGTTTCCGGCGTAGCATCCGTTTCGAGGGGTAACTGGGGTGGCAGTGCTGCGGGAGTAATGGGGGGATAATCCAAAGCAGCAGGTTCGGGCGTTGGTGCTTTGACTAAGTATTGACTCGCGACGATTCCTGCCCCTCCTCCCAAAATTAATAGGCTGAGGTATAGGCCTAGCTGTTTAACCGATCTAATCATTATTATTCAACGCTCGACAGCACTACTAACCATTATCTCTACACTTTCTCGAAAAAGTGCAAGGGAAAACAGGATTTTTTCAGGGTTTGTGGGAAATTGTAGACTCTGGGACGAAGCCACTCTCAAGTGAATCATTTTTAGAATAAGGGAACATTAACGCCCAAGTTGATCCCAAACACGAAACCGTTAAAATCAATACTTTCAAAGGAAGACGAGCCAAAACTCTGACCCGCAAACATCTCTAAGCGCAGATTTTGAGAAGGCCGATAAACCAAGCGTCCGGTGAGTTGGTGATACAAATCTTGACGATTTTGTTGAGTAAACTCCGAGTACAGGAATTGGTAATCGAGAAATGCCTGGAACTGGGAACTAGGGGCATAACCGAAAGAGACTCCGGCTGTATTGAGAAATTGCGATCGCTCAGCAGGTTGAGCAAAACTAATGCGAGTTTGGACAAAACTATCGAAAATGACCTGAGAAGAAAGATAATCGCGGCGGTTGATTTCTCCATACAAGGAATGTTCGTCGAGAAAGCGATTGCTGCCCCTTTTGGTAAAGAGTTGTTGGTGACTCCAACCGAGTACCGCGTAAGTTTCGGACAAAAAACGCTGGCGAATTCCGGCATTGACCAAAAATTGATTGTAGTCAAAGAATGTCAATTCGCTGTAGCGAGCCAAACTCCCCCCAATCGAGGCAAATACCGAGGTGCGATCGCTCAAAGGAGGAACAGCTAACACCGAAGCGCTGACCCGAAACAAGCCATCATTAATCGGATCGCGAGCGGACAGCAAAATATTATCACTTTGGAGGTAACTGGCTTGGGTAATCAGGTAAACAACGGGCGGTTTTGCTACCGTCGTGGGTACAATGTTAAGTTCTTCGAGGCGGAGGATGCCTAACTCCGGATCGCTTGGGTCTTGTTGGTCGAAGAAATTACTATCTTCATGGGGAGCGAGGGGGATTACCGGGGATTCTAGAGGGGCTTCGGTTTGAGCGTTTGCTTCAGGAACAACAACTCCCCAATTGAGTCCGAAAATTAGGGTTGACCCCAGAGCGATCGCGCCTTTTTTCAATGGTTTTGCCGTTCGAGAAACTCTGGGCAATTGCTTAATCTCCAGTGGGGGGTGAGGGGTATCCTGACGAAACGGCTTTTTTACAGTAAGAAGAAAATGACATATCTTCACGGGGTGTATGTTGCGATTTTTTAATAAAAGCCTTAAAAGCAGTCGGCTACTGAAAATAGCAGTAAAACCGACCGCAAAATCAGGCATTAGGTAGAGGATGTTATTATAAACTTTCATTAAGCTAGAGGAGAGCATGAAGTAGTTTTGTCGCTGCGATTTAACAATTTTTCAACGCTCGATTCGGCTAAAAGTAATCGTTAAGTAAATAAATATTGTCTATAAGCTGTTTTTTAGCCAAATTCACCCAAATAATTCTTATTCTTAAGAAAGGGTAGTGAATACATCAGAAAAACCGCTTTATCAACCTTTAGTAGGGTATCCCATTAACATGATCCGTCCAATTATACTGGCAACGATATTGAGTGTAGGTAGTATTGCGCCTATTATCTTACCCCAAGCGGCTATGGCTCAATCAGTCGTGTTGACCAGGGCGACTGTTGCTGCTATTCGCAATCAAGTGCGCTTAGTCCGGAGAAACCAAGGCGCGAGAGCCGCCAGAGTCTCTGATGTCATGACTCCAGGAGACGCAATTTCTACTGCGGCTAATGGGAGAGCCGATTTGCGCTTTAACGATAACTCATTAGCGCGTCTGGGCGCACAAACGGTTTTCCGCTTTAATTCCGGGACGCGATCGGTAGACATCACCAGAGGTACAGCTTTGATGCTGATTCAACCGGGGAGAGGTAGTACCACGATTCGCACTCCCAACGGGGCTGCTGGTATTCGCGGTTCGGCAATTTTTTGTCGTCACAATCCTGAAACCGATACAACCATGTTCGGGGCTTTGACCAATTCGGGAATCGAGATTTTTAATAAAGATGGCAGCCAACGCATCGAACTCAAGGGCGGTCAAATGGCGGTTTTGGTGGGGGGTAATATTGAGCAAGTCTATAAGATTGACTTGGATTTGTTTCTGAGTACGAGTTCTTTGGCAGAAGGGTTGGATTTGACGAACCCCGACGGCGATGATAAGATGCTGAACCCGGTGAGATCGGAGGTGAGTGAAGCCCTCGAACGGCAATCCCCCCTCAATGCTGAAATGGCGATCGCCAATCCTCTGTTTGTCCGTTTACCAGAGTTCAGCGAAGAGTTTGGCAATGCGACTACCGCAGTGGTTGATTTTAATTTCCACGAATTTCTCGCCCGCGATCGCAACCAAAGTAACGCTAATATTACAGCTATCGAGCGCGATCGCGACAATATTCGCTCTGTCCTCGACAACGGGTCAATTCAACTACTCCCAGGCAGTAATTCGACTTTCAACAACTCCAATCCTGCCTCTTCTACCCTGCCTAACTTTAATGGCGTTTCGGGGAATGTGGGCGGCAATATGGGAAATATACTTAATAATCGCGGTGTGGGCGGTATCTTCCCCGGAGGCAGCCTCAATAATACAGGAGGGAATAGCGGTAATTTCCCTGGAGGCGGTGCTACAGGCGGTGTCTTCCCTGGAGGCGGTGCTACAGGCGGTAACTTCCCCGGAGGCGGTGCGACAGGCGGTAACTTCCCCGGAGGCGGTGCGACAGGTGGTAATTTCCCTGGAGGCGGCGCTACAGGTGGTAATTTCCCTGGAGGCGGTGCTACAGGTGGTGTCTTCCCAGGGCAAGGAAATGGTAACGGCGGTAATTTCCCCGGACAAGGAAATGGAAATGGTAACGGTAACGGTAACCGTAACAACCCCTAGCTTTTTAGAAAAGAGTGCAGGGGCGATCGCGGCTTGACTTGGACGATCAGCAACGAGAAATAAGATAATTCTAAGGTTGGGCGATCGCGCAGATCGCCGTAAATCTTTTGATCGGGTAACGTCGCTCGTTCCACCACCCAACTTTGCTCTAAAAGCTGATGTTGCTGCAAAATTGGCCAAATGCGATCGTAAACCGAACTAATTTTCATGAGAACAACTACATCCGCCCAAGCCAAAGTATTTTCTAACTCTGCCACATCATACAATGCGGGTAAAATCGCCAAACGCTGATCCCGCATTGCGAGAGGCAGACCCAAAACCGCCGCCGCTGCCATTGGCGAACAAACCCCCGGTACGGTTTCTACAATCGCTTCAGGATAGAGTTTTTGCAGGGTTTGCGCTAGATAAGTAAAGGTACTGTAGAAACTGACATCTCCCTCGCAAGCAAAAGCCACCGATTGATTCTGCGAGAGATAATGCCAAACTTTGTGGGCTGCTGTTTCCCAAGCTTGTTGCAAGACATCGAGATCGCGCACATAAGGAAAATACAAAGGCAAACATTGCCGATCTCCGACGATCCAAGGGGCTATAATTTCTTCAGCCACGCCTGGTTTCTGCTGAGTTCCGGCAGGATACGCGATCGCATCGGCTGCTCGTAGCAACCTTAAACCCTTGAGAGTAATCAGTTCTGGGTCGCCAGTGCTGATGCTAATACCATAGAGAATGCCAACTTGCACGGTTTAGTTTACGGTTAAAAATAAATAATTGATTGCCAAAATGCCTTTACCCTCTGTTATTTTACCGGGCTATTTCGCTCGTGGCACAGAATATCACCTGCTCGAAAAAGCATTAAACGAACGAGGAATTCCCACAGTTACCGTACCGATTCGCAAACGAGATTGGATACCCACTTTAGGAGGACGCTCGATTGTGCCGATTTTACGTCAAATCGAGCGCACAGTGGCCGCAGTACGAGAAACTTACCATTGCGATCGCCTGAATTTAATCGGTCATTCTGCCGGAGGCTGGATTGCACGAATTTACTTAGGCGATCGCCCTTATGATATACATGGTGATGTCACCGGAAAAGCCGCAGTGTGGCAAGGCCGTCAAGGAGTCGCGCGGTTGATTACCCTCGGCACTCCTCACATCAGTCAAGAACGCTGGACAAAACGCAACCTCGACTTTGTTAAAGATTCTTATCCTGGAGCATTCTACCCGGAAATTCAGTATATTTGTGTCGCGGGCAAAGCGGTTTACGGTCAACCTTGGCAAAACTGGTTGGCTTATAATAGCTATCGCTTAACCTGCGGTGAGGGCAATTGCTGGGGAGATGGCATTACCCCTATCCCAGCGGCTCATCTGGACGGTGCGATTAATTTAACTTTAGACGGCGTGTGGCATTCTCCTAACTCGCCGGGACGATGGTATGGTTCTCCTGAAGTCTTAGGGCTGTGGGTTCAGTATTTGTTAGCAAATTCAGCAGCAGAACATGACGCAATCTAATGGCATCGAACAAGCTAAACAAGGTCAACCTGGGGCGATCGCGGCATTGATGAATGGCCAGCTAAAATCAAAAGGGATTCAGGTTAAAGCCCGACGCAAAAATGACGATTTGCAAATGCGTTTTTTGTCGTCGAAAGTTCCCCAGGAAGAACAGTTGGTGGCTTGGGTTCATCGCGGCTTAACCAAACTTAATCCTCTCGGCATTGAGCGGGTTCACATTGAAGGGTGGAAGGTTGGTGGCTCTCGTCCCGCTTGGGTACAAACGTTAAGGCTCGCGCCTTCTGAGGGGGATTCTGAAGCCGTTACCCCACCCGCACAGCTTCCTCCTTTTAATTTTGGAGATCGTGCCGTTCAAGGGGAAGCTAAGGCGATCGCCACTAGCATTAACACAGCCCTCAGTCCCCGGAAACTAACCTCCCAAGTCCGATTGCGCGATCGCGTTTTGGTCGTAACGGTTAGCGGCAAAACTGCCCCCCAAGCTAGAATGCTCAAAACTGCCTTACAACCAACAATTGAAGCTCACCAAGACCGCGTATTCGACCGTGCCATCCTAGAAGGCAAAGCCGATGGGGAAGATTTTATCACTTGGTCGCAAAGTTGGGACGAAATTGGTCTGAGGGTTTCTGGGCGATCGTGGCGCGATCGGTTAGATTATAAAACTAAGCTTTTCCTGGCGATCGCTGGCTTGGTTTTACTGGTTTTGATTCTTTTTACCCTCTTAATTGCGAGTTAATTTTCAGACTTTCTTATTGACAGAAGAGACGGAATATACAGTAAGTCTTGTTAATCGAAAAGGACGAAAATAATTCGCCCTTTTCTTAGGTTTTAGAGAGCGCGAGCTTCGTCTTTTGCTTGTTCTGTGGCTTCTTGAACTTTTCCAGGAATCATCTCAACTCGCTTTTGCGCTTCTTCAGAAAGTTGTTTGAGATTGCGACCTGCTGTATCACCCGCTTTTTTGGCATTTTCTGGTGCAGCTTGGGCGGCTTTTTTCGCAGCAGAAACCGGATTTTCTGCCGACTTCTGAAGATTGCGAACGCTATTATCTTTTAAAGCTTTGGCTTTGGCAGGCGGATTGACTGGGGTATCTTCATAAATACCATTTTGAGGGGGATTTTCTCCTAAATCGCGAGCCGTAGCGCTCGAACAAGCTGTACTAAAAAGTAGAAAAGTTCCGGCTAGGAAAACTGCAATAAGTTTTACGAAACGAGACTTTTTAAGAAAGTTCATAGAGATATACTCCTTGAGTTGAAATGTATGATTTATCGAACGTTAAATTGGTTGACAGCTTTTACCAAATTGGCTTAAGCGGGCCCGTAAATGGCGCTGTCACCGCTCTTTTTGGAGGTATTCTGTTTGACCAATAGTACGGAAAGATTAGACAAACGAGCGCTAGTAAAATACCGATTGCTACCCGTAGTTGTGACGAGAGACAATAAACTAATCTCAAACAAAGTCAGATTTTTTATAAGTTTGATTGATTGCAACTAAGCGATCGCACTTGTGTATCTTTTTTGCCGTTATGGAGTTTCAGAGTTACCATCTCCTTAGTCTAGGATTTGGGGTTGTAATTTATCTCTAGCCAAAGCACGATTTTAACAGCGCTAGAAAAGCAATTTTTTCTAACCAAAGAGGGAGTTCTACAGGGAAACTGAGGTATAGGGCAAGATTTTGCCCGTATTTTCCTAGAGGGATGAGGATGGAGGAGCGACCAATTTAGGAAATTGCGGGGTTTTGGCTACACTGAAATAAAGAGCGCTTAAAATAGTATGAGCTTTTCTAGCATTCACGATCTCAAGACTCTGATTTTATCGTTTCATTCTATTATTGCGATCGAAACGACAGAAGAAGAGCGAGTTGAGACTTTATTAAAAGCAGTTGCTGGACGCTTAAAATTGCCGTTGTATCAATGGACGATTACTCAAGGTTTGAAAGGCCATACTGACAACAAAGGCATTTTTAACAGCGAAAAACCGCCAGCCCTTTTAAACAGTTTAAGCAGTTTTCATCAAGAAGGCATTTTTCTACTTAAAGATTTTAGTAGACATCTCGATGATGGGGTGTTGGCACGTCAGTTTCGCGAAATCGCTCAACAATTTAGTCGCGATCGCGCTACCTTAGTTTTAACGGATGCTCGGCTGGTGCTTCCCCCCGAACTCTCAATGCTGACGGTGTACTATGACCTAAAGCTACCGACAGTTCTTGAACTGTATGACTTTTTTGCCGCGATGTTGCAATCCCTGCGCCAATGTCACCAGATTCAGGTAGAGTTGAGTATGGAGGAAGTAAAAGAGATTGTTCGCGCCCTGAGTGGTTTGACGCTCCACCAAGCCCGGCAAGCGATCGCCTACGTTGCCCTCCTCGACGGCAAACTCCACGCGGCTGATATCAAGCGACTCCTCGATCGCAAAGCCCAACTCCTGCGCGAAGATGGCTTACTCGAATATTATGCCGAAAGCGAGAATACTTATCAACTCGGCGGCTTCCAAAACCTGAAAACATGGCTCAACTATGCCAAAGTCGGCTTTACTCCCGAAGCGCGATCGCTCAACTTAACCCCACCCAGAGGTATACTATTAGTCGGCGTACAAGGTTGTGGCAAGTCTCTGGCTGCCAAGGCGATCGCTCGCGAATGGCGCTTACCCCTACTCAAACTCGATGCCAGTCACCTTTACGATAAGTATATCGGCGAATCAGAGAAAAACTTGCGTAAAGCCATACAACTCGCTGAATCTATGGCTCCAGCGATTTTGTGGATTGATGAAATCGAAAAAGGCTTTAGTCAATCGAGTCGCAGTCATGGTGATAACGGTTTGAGTCAGCGACTTTTTGGGACATTACTCACCTGGTTACAAGAAAAACGCCAAGAAGTTTTTGTCATTGCCACTGCCAACAATATTAATCAATTACCGCCAGAATTACTCAGAAAAGGGCGTTTTGATGAGATTTTCTTCGTCGATCTTCCCGATGCAGCAGCCCGCAAAGATATCTTTCGGATTCACCTCAGCCGACATCAACAAAATCCCCGCAACTTCAACTTAGACGAATTAGCGATGGCAACTTCCGGTTTTGGCGGTGCCGAAATCGAACAAGTCGCGATCGCCAGTCTGTATCGTGCCTTATACTTACAAAAACCCCTCGATACTGCCCTTCTCCTCAACGAAATTGGTAAAACCATTCCTCTCTCTGTCTCCCGTCGTGAGGATATCCAACGCCTGCGAAACTGGGCAAAACAGCGTTTTATGAATGCCCATTAACAATAAGCCTGGATATCTTCCCCACAACAATCTGCCAAATAACATAATGCTCGGAAACGCAAACCCACAAATTGCTCGTAAAAAGGATTCAACTTACACAACGGTGGAATACGAAGAATTCTGCGCCCCAAAATGGCAATATCTCTCTCAAAAGGACATTGTGCCGGAATCATTTTCGCAATCCAACGCGCCACATTGGGATTATTCACTTCAATATTATCGAACCACTGGCGAAGGGGTTGTAAGAATGTAGACTGAGTTTGAATGCCTTTATACATGGTTGTTACAGTTGCTTTGCTTGACTTCTCCTTTACTGTAACGATAATTTATCTTGATTACAACACTTTTAATATATAGGTTTCTTTTATCATTGATTGAGAAAGCTTAATTGGTTGTTTGCTCCTTATGGAGGGTAAAAAATGGCTGACATTCGCAAATTAATCGCGCAACTCGCTAACGCCGAAGCCAATTTACATACCACAGAATTTTTAGCTCCTTGTGTGCGCGGCGGGAAAGTACGAGCTAAGATGGCATCGTTGGTTTATACCTTCGAGCCAAATCCGTGTGATTTCGAGGGTTGGGGGATATTCCAAGCAAGAAGCGATCGCGTTGCGGAGTTAGTAGACGAACCCTTGTTGCCGCAAATTGATGCCTATTTGCAATGCTTACCGTTACTGCGTTTGCGTTTACTTTATCCCCTACAACACCACACCTGGTTGGCTTATCCGAGTAACCAAGGGGATATGCAGCAACGGTTTGGGTTTGCCCGTCCCCTTCCCGTGCATTTGGTGAGCGAGGGGGATAAATTTGAGACAATTGTGGCGCGAGTTGATAGTAATATCTGTTGGTTTGAAGCTCTAGATCGTCGGGCTGAAGCGTGGGTGGGCGATCGCCTCCAAGATGCCTTACAACAAGAATTAACTCCCGATGCTGTGCAGTTTTCCGGCTTAACCCCAGAAATGCGAATTGCCTACGATCTTGTCTGGCAAAAAACCGCAGCAGCCCAGCAGCAAAAAGAAGAAAACCGCTTGCGAAATGCCTTAAAACAAGGAGGAGGGGAACTCAGAAGTAGTCGCGATCGCGGCGACTATTGGCAAGTAGAATGGAGAACCGCCGATGGAGAATTGCACACCTCTGCCATTGCCAAAAATGATTTAACCGTGATGAGTTCGGGAATTTGTCTTAGCGGACGCGATCGCGACTTTGACCTACAATCCCTGGTTGGCGTGATGGAAAACCGGGAATAATAACCTAAAAACACGAAGAAACCGGAGCAGGCATCGCCGCAACAAACTCAACTTCCCCCCGTTCGTTCTCGACTACCCCCTGAGCTTCAACAATACCCGAAGTACCCCCAAGAACAGTAGAGTCAGGAATATCATCGTAAAAATAGCTACTGCTATTAGGACTACTGGGAAGTCCTTGAGAACCAGGAATGTCGAATCCAGTAGTTGCAGAGGAGTTTATCCCCACAGATTGACAGCCTTGGGCAATACTCGCATTGAGGAATTCATCCACAAGGGGGTCGAGGCTGAGATTATCCTGGGTATCAATAGTAACCGTACCATCAATGCCAAGTTGAGAACTCGCAACAAAATCGCTTTCGGGGGTGCGGATACCGAGAAACTGACGAAAACCAAAGATACCAATCGCCTTAGCATAGATATTACCGCCGCGGCCTTGAAAAGCATTAGCAACAATATCGCTATTTTCGCCGAAGATACCCAGGATAAAACGAGCAGCTTCGAGGGAAATATTGCCCCCATTACCCGTACCCCTTGCCGTCGCAGCAATTTCGCTGTTATTGCGGAGGATAATAGAACCGTCATAAGCTTTCAAAGTGA
Organism: Jaaginema sp. PMC 1080.18; assembly: GCA_035968055.1. GTDB lineage: Bacteria > Cyanobacteriota > Cyanobacteriia > Cyanobacteriales > Spirulinaceae > Jaaginema. Next base: position 27,819 of record JAWQFT010000032.1, read on the forward strand.
TGTTACCCCCTTCCCCGGCGGCGGTACTGGCGGTAATGCGACCTTGATTGCTGAGGAAAATGGCGCGAGCTTGGGCGGCAAGGTTGCCAGAATTACCCGTTCCCGTATTGCTAACGGAAAGTCCGGAGTTGTTTTGAATGTTAATTGTTCCAGTAGTCGAGAAGGTCGCATTGCCAGATTTACCCGCCCCCGTAGCTAGGGCTTCGATACTGCTATTGTTGTCAAGAGTCATATCGCCAAAACCACTAATGGCAATTGTTCCGCCTGTACCATTTTGGGTGGAAGAAGAGACTTTGCTGTTGTTGAGGGTGAAGCTTTGCCAATCGCGAATATTGATATTCCCACCAATCCCAGCCGCCGCTTCGGAGGAAATTTGACCGTTGTTGTCGAGACGGATTTGGGGAGCAGAAATGTTAATATCCCCAGAACGACTGAGAGCATTTTGGCTGGTGGTGGAGAGGATGCCGTTATTCAGCCAGATAGACCCAGCAATGATGTCGATGGTGTTAGCATTCCCTGTGGCAGTGCTGCGAGTGGTGGCAGTACCGCCGTTTTGGGCAAGGAATTGGGCGGTGCGGGCGGTAATTTTTCCGGCTTGACCGCTACCAGTGGTTTCAGCCAGGAGAATGCCGTTACGGTCGAGATTAATGAATTCGGAGGCAATAATATTGAGGTTGCCTGCATCCCCGGAACTACGGGTTTTGACGCGGATTTGACCGTTGTCGGTGACGGTGAGTTGGCGAGTGGTAATGCCGAGGTTGCCGCCTTTCCCGGAGGCGAGGGTTTCCGAGGAGATTAAGCTGGGAATATTGTTGGGGTCTGTGCCGCTTATGTTGACGAAGTTGGCATTGATGGAGATGTTGCCTCCTGGGGCGGTACTGGCGGTAGAAGCGCTGATACGACCGCCTTGGAGGATGGAAAGTAGGTCAGCGTCGATGGTAATATTTCCTCCTGCTCCGGTTGCTCCCGCGTTGGATTCGGAAAACAAACCGCTTCTTGTACCGCTAATTTCGACGACCCCAGCGTTGACGAGGATTTCTCCCCCTGCTCCAGCCCCAACGGTATTGGCGAAGACTAATGCGCCGTTTTTGACGGTAAAGAGGGGGGTATTGATGGAAATTGTGCCTGCTTTGGTATTGAAGCCCAAATTTTGAGCGAAAGCACCACTGTTCGCTCCGTCGAATTGAACGGATTGGGAGGCAAAGAGTTCGATAAGGCCGCCGTTTTGGGTGACGGAGGGGAGGCTGGAAAAAGCAGAGCCACCTGTGGCAGTGATGTTGCGACCGAAAACGCGAACGTTGCCTGTATCGGCGGTGAGGTTGCTGTTGTTGGTGAGGGTGATGTCTTGGAAGGTTTGAACTTTGCTGTAGTCGAAAGTAAAACCGTTGGGGAGGTTGGTGATGCCGACGAAACTGTTGGGGGCGACGCTGCCAATTTCGACTCTACCGTTGTCGTTAGCAGCGATGAGGCTGCGGTCATCAATATTGATGTTACCAGCGACGAGGGCGAGGGTGTTGCCGGGATTGACGAATAAATCGGCGAGGATGTTGGCTTTGGGTTGGACGGTGATGGGGGCGGCAGTTGCACCGAATTGTAAGCCGATGGGGGCGCTCATGGTGAGGGTGGAGGCGGCGGTGGGGTCGGCATTGAATTGGTTGCCGTCGGCGAAGGTGATGCTTTGGGCGGTGCTGGCGAGAAATGAGCCGTTGAGGGCGAGGTTGGCGTTGGGGCCGAAGGTGATACCGTTGGGGTTGATGAGGATGAGGTCGAAGTTGCTCGCCGTCCCGGCAGCAGCGAGATCGCCGTTGATAATGGAGGGGTTAACGCCTGTGACGCGGCCAATAACTGTGGTAACGTTGGCATTGTTATTTTCAAAGGCGGCGGTTACTCCTGCACCAACAGAAAGGTTGCTGAAGCTGTGAAATAGGTTACTACCCATAGTTGTCCCCCCAGTAATGGTGCAAGTTCCGGCGTTACAGGGGTTGTTGGGCAAACCGTTAACTAGAGTACCGACTGTGTTATCTCCCGTGACTTGAGCTTGAGCGACGGGGGCGAGGGTGAGGCTGCTGAGGGCGAGGAGGAGAGATAGACGCATAAGGCAGAAAAATAGAGACTTCTATGGGTATCTCTGGCCGAAAGTGGGGATTTTACGCAGAGAGAGAAATTTTGTTAAAGAAGTTTACATTGGGGGTTTTTACTGGCATAGTAGCGATCGCGTCTCTCTGGGGAAGGTATTATGAAATTCGGATTTTGGGTGAGATTAAGTGCGATCGCGTCTTGGGGTATTCTGACAGTACAATGCTTGAATTTTCAGCCCGTGGTGGCTCAATCTCAAGCTCCCAATATTCCCGATACAGATAGACCCATTGAAGCTCCTCCTCTGTTAGAACCCCCCGAAGATTTATTAGACAGAACCAATCCAGCCCTGCCTGACGATACCCGTGATTCACCAGGGGATGACCTCGTTTTTACAATCAATCGCTATCGTATTGAGGGCAGTACGATTTTTACTGAAGCAGAGTTAGCTGAGGTCATTGCGCCTTTTTTAGGGGAAATTACTTACGCAGAGGTACTATCAGCACGCTCGGCGATAACACAACTTTATTTGGATCGGGGTTATCTGACAACGGGGGCTTATGTTCCTCAACAAATTTTGACAGATAACACAGCGACAATTCGAGTGGTAGAAGGGAAGGTAAGTGCAATTGAGGTGACGGGCTTACAGCGTCTTAATCCGGGCTATGTCAGCAGTCGCATTGCTTTGGCCGCAGAAACGCCCCTGAATGTGCCAAAGTTACAGGAAGCTTTGCAACTCTTACAACTCGACCCGCTAATTGCCACTATAGATGCGGATTTAGCCCAAGGAACGCAACCGGGAGAAAATATTTTACGGTTAGAAGTGAGGGAAGAGAGCAGCTTTAACATCCAAGTTAATTTGAGTAACGATCGCGCTGCCAGTATTGGCACGTTCCGTCGGGGGATAAATGTGGCAGAGGGCAATCTATTGGGGTTGGGCGATCGCGCTTCTTTGGCTTACAATAATACCGATGGTAGTAATGTGGTGGATTTGAGTTACCGTATCCCTTTTAATCCCCGCAATGGAACGCTAGAATTTCGCTATCTCAACGGTTTGAATCGGATTGTTACCGAACCTTTTGAGGAGTTAGATATCAAGTCACGCTCTCAGTATTGGGAGTTTAATCTGCGTCAGCCCGTGGTGCAAACCCTGAAGCAAGAATTCAGTTTGAGACTCATTTTCTCCCACCAAGCCGTCGAAACGTCGATTCTCGGTATCCCTTTTCCCCTGTCTGATAGTGCAGATATTAACGGACGCACCCAAGTTTCGGCGTTGCGTTTTGTACAAGAATGGGTGTATCGTAGTCCCCAAGACGCGATCGCATTCCGTTCGCAATTCAGTTGGGGCTTGGACTGGTGGGACGCAACCATCAACGAAACTACCCCAGACAGCCGTTTTTGGAGTTGGACAGGGCAATTTCAATACTTGCGTTTACTCGCTCCCGATACTACCATTATCTTCCGCAGTACAGCCCAGAAAAGCGATCGCCCCCTCATCGGACTCGAACAATTCAACGCAGGGGGTTTAGGGACAATTCGCGGCTATCCCCAAGACTTTCTCAGCAGCGATAATGCTCTTACCGCAACTCTTGAAGTCCGTTTACCCATTTTCCGCAATTCCCAACATTTAGTTCAAATTGCCCCTTTTTGCGACTGGGGGACTTTCTCGAACAACGGCGATAATGCCAACCCTTCCCCCCAAAGTCTAGCATCTGTAGGGCTAGGATTAGCTTGGCAAGGAGGAGATCATCTATTCGCTCGTTTAGATTGGGGTATCCCGTTAGTTGACGCAAATATCAATCGCGATCGCACCTGGCAGTCCCAAGGAGTATATTTTACCGTGGGATTGAGTTTTTAAACTGCATCCTGGGAGTTGAAATTTAGCATTTGCGGTAGGATAACAAATATATTCGTTGTTTACCAGCTTTTGCGATCGCACCTATGGCTAGTTCCCCTTCTGAAACTACCGAGTTACGTCAAAAGTTAGTTCAGAATTATCAGCAATTACCTCTAATCCAAAAGCAGATGGTAAGGCTGTTTTCAGTAATTTATGAACCCGTGAATCGAACTAATTTTTTGCAGTGTGTTAACGATTTCGGATTGAAGCAAAACAATGGCAATCATTTTTATGCTGCACCTCTCAAGCGTCACTTGGAGCGATTAATTCAGTTGGAGTTAATTACTGAAGAATACAGTTCTCAACTGCGGTGTCATTCTTTAGTAGCTGAGATTGCCACGCGAGATGCCATTACCGCCGGAGAGTGGGAAAAAATGGTAGAAGTTATGGAAACTAATCTCCCCGTTGCCACGCGGAATTATGGTAAACAACCCGTTCGTAAGTTTGCCGGTAGCCGCCAATTATTTCGGGAACTTCGTGTTGGGATTTATCGCCAAGATATGGAATTTGTCGAGCAAATATTTGCCGATCATTTTGCTTTTAATTATGCGTCAGCACCCATTTCCTTAGCTGACATGGCTGACTCGATTTTTGCTAATCCTTTCGAGCCAGATTGGTATCGTAAATTACCTCAAATGTTCTATGAAGGGGGCTTATATTATCTACTCAAAAAATCAATCATTGGTTTATTAAGCGAAGAAGCCGTTTGGGAATTTTTACAAACCGAACTTAGCAATCCCCAAAAACCTGCTGTTGATAATCTCAAGCTTTTAGCTGTCGAACAAGCAATTCTGCGCGATAATATCCCCACAGCAAAATCTTATCTGAAACCTGTTAATTCGGAAATGGCTAAGGTTTTCTGGGGCTGGCTATCTTTTATTGAAGGCGATAATCAAGCTGCAATTTCTAATTACACAGAAGCCCTCAAAGCTTACAGAAAGATAGTGAGTAAAAAGAAGGTATTTTTTGATGATATTTATGGTATATTTTTTATCTTTGCTTTATTGAAAGATGGTTCTGCGGACAAGCTCAAAGAAGCGGAAAAATATGTAAAACTAGCAATTGCTAACGAGAATCATCTAAGCTATAGTTATGTCTGGCTCGAAAAATTCTTGCAATTTCAACAAGGAAATATTGCTGTTAAAGATTGGTTTAACATGGCGGACTTGGCTACCAATTATGAGTACGAAGAATTTGAATCTAATAGTATAGAAATTTTAGTTTGTTCTCTTTGCTTATATTGGGTACATGGTAACGAAGCCAAATATCGAGTCACGAGCGTATTAAACCAAATATCCGAGAAAGCGGAAGCAGCGGGCTATTATTGGTTGGGAACAGAAGCAGCAGAATTATTATTTCGGATACAAGCGTCTGATACAGTTATCGAATCCATTTCGTCTCAAAATAATCAACTTACTCTAGCCGATATTGTTCAACCTAAAAACGATTGGGAAATTTCCTTAGAAGCTTTAGCTAATTTACAGAAAAAAGAAAATAGCCAAGCCCAAGTTAGCGCCGAAACTCGCTTGGTTTGGTTTATTACTTTACAGGGAGAAGCTGCCGAACTCACCGCCCGCGAACAAAAGATTAACAAAAAAGGAACGTGGAGTAAAGGCCGAGTTATTAGCCTCAAACGGTTATACAATAATCCCAGTCAATTTGAATCCCTAACGCCTCAAGATTTAAGAATTTGTAGTTATATCGAAACCACTTATCCGACTTCTCGTTATTACTATGGAGGTTATGAATATATTTTAGGCGATCGCGCTTTTCTAGCTCTGATCAATCATCCCCTCGTATTTTGGGAAGATTCTCCCACCACCCGTGTTGATATTGTTGCAGGAGAACCCGAACTAATTGTTAAGAAAAAAGGGGAACGATTAACCTTAGAATTCTCCCCGAAAATTACGACCGCTCGAGACATTATCATTGTTAAAGAAACCCCCACTAAACTCAAAGTTATTGAAATTACCTCCGACCATCAACGTATTGCCACCATCCTCGGTGACAGAAACCGTCTAGAAGTGCCAGCAAACGCCTCAGAACAAGTCTTAGCCGCTATTAGTGGAGTCTCCCCCATTGTTACCGTTCACTCCGATATTGGGGGCGGTTTAGAGACAGCTAGAGAAGTTCCCGCAACCCCCCAACCCCACGTTCACCTCCTACCCGCAGGAAATGGTCTCAAAGCCTCCCTTCTCTGTCGTCCCTTTGGAGAAGTCGGGTCATATTATCGTCCGGGGAAAGGGGGTTCAACCGTGATTGCAGAGATAGACGGGGAACGTCTGCAAACCAGTCGCGACTTGAAAACCGAGCAAAAACTAGCCGAAGCAGTCTTGCAAGCTTCAACCATCCTCAGCCGCTACAATTCCCAAGACGGGGAATGGTTAATCCATGACCCTGAAGACTGCTTGCAACTCTTACTCGAACTTCAGGAATTAGGCGAAAAAGTTATTATCGAATGGCCCGAAGGCGAAAAACTGCGAATTAGCCATAAAGCCGACTTCAGTCAGTTTCAGATGCAGATTCGCAGTCAGAATAATTGGTTTGAAGCCAATGGAGAACTAAAACTCGACGAGAATTTGGTACTTGACTTGCAAAACCTGATGGAATTGCTCGAAAAAACCCCCGGTCGCTTTCTACCTCTCGGTGACAACCAATTCCTCGCCTTAACTCAGCAATTCCGACAACGCCTCGACGAACTCAAAAACTTTGGGACGAAAAAAGGTAAAGGGTTGCAGTTTCATCCTCTCACCTCTTTGGTACTCGAAGACGCGATCGCGGATATGGGTGACATCCAAGCCGACGAACACTGGCAAACCCAAGTCCGCAAAATCCAAGAAATGAAGGACTTACAACCCCAGTTGCCCTCCACATTACAAGCCGAATTGCGCGATTATCAACAAGAAGGCTTTGAATGGCTGTCTCGTCTAGCCCATTGGGGAGTAGGGGCTTGTTTAGCCGACCAAATGGGCTTAGGCAAAACCCTGCAAGCCCTAGCCTTGATTCTCACCCAAGCCCCCAACGGCCCGACTCTCATTATCGCTCCCACTTCCGTTTGTGGCAATTGGATTAGCGAAGCCCAGAAATTTACCCCTACCCTCAATCCTATCCAGTTTAGCAGTCGCGATCGCCAAGCCACCCTCGACGCACTACAACCTTTTGACTTATTCGTCTGTAGTTACGGCTTATTACAACAAGAAGACGTTTCCGAAATGCTGGCTAACGTACAATGGCAAACTATCGTCCTCGATGAAGCCCAAGCCATCAAAAACACCGCCACCAAACGTTCCCAAGCCGCCATGAAACTACAAAGCCAATTTAAACTCATCACCACCGGGACACCCATCGAAAACCATTTAGGAGAACTGTGGAATCTCTTTCACTTTATCAACCCTGGCTTACTGGGTTCTTGGGAACAATTTAACCAACGCTTTGCCAGTCCCATCGAACGCCAGCAAGATAACCAAGCCAAAAAACAACTCAAAAAGCTAATTCAACCCTTCCTACTGCGACGTACCAAAACCCAAGTTCTGGCAGAATTACCCTCTCGTACCGAAATCACCCTTTCTGTAGAACTCTCCGAAGCCGAAGCAGCTTTTTACGAAGCCCTACGCCAAAAAGCTATCTCTAGCCTAGCTGACAGCGAAGCCACCGCAGGCACAAAACACCTACAAGTCCTCGCTGCAATTATGAAACTGCGTCGGGCTTGTTGTCACAGTCGTTTAGTGTTGCCCGAAAGCCCCCTATCCAGTTCTAAACTAGAAGTATTTGGGGAAGTCCTAGAAGAACTCCTCGAAGATAACCATAAAGCCCTTGTTTTTAGCCAATTTGTCGATCACCTGCATATTATCCGCGATTATCTCGACGAGAAAAACATCTCCTATCAATACCTCGATGGTAGTACCCCTGCCAAACAGCGCCAAATTCGCGTCAATGCCTTCCAAAGCGGTCAGGGAGACGTTTTTCTAATTTCTTTGAAAGCCGGGGGTACAGGACTCAATCTTACTGCCGCAGATTACGTTATCCATACAGACCCTTGGTGGAATCCAGCAGTGGAAGACCAAGCTTCAGACCGGGCCCATCGTCTCGGACAAAAACGCCCTGTCACGATTTATCGCTTGGTTACGAAGGGAACAATTGAGGAGAAAATTGTCCAGTTGCATCACCACAAACGGGATTTAGCGGACAGTTTACTCGAAGGAACAGAGATGAGTGGCAAGTTGTCTACGGACGAGTTGTTGCGCTTGATGATGGAGTAGAGATACATCTTCTTCTCTATGAACAAAAAATTGCCCGCGCCTTCTCAGCCACAGGCAAATCAAAACTGAAGCAACTAAATTGGAGAAAAATTTTACTTTTTCAACCAGCTAAACATAGCGCGTAAATCTTTGCCAACTTCCTCGATGGGTTGTTCGGCTTCTTGACGACGCATGGCTGTAAAGCCCGGTTTACCCGATTGATTTTCTAAGACAAATTCCCGCGCAAATTGCCCGGATTGAATTTCTTGGAGAATCTTACGCATTTCGGCGCGAGTTTCGTTAGTAATCAAGCGGGGGCCGCGGGTATAATCGCCGTATTCAGCCGTGTTGGAGATGCTGTCGCGCATTTTGGCCAAACCGCCTTCTACAATCAGGTCAACGATTAACTTGACTTCGTGGAGACATTCAAAATAGGCTAACTCTGGCTGATAACCCGCTTCGACAAGGGTTTGGAAACCGGATTTGATAAGTTCGCTCAAACCGCCACACAGTACCGCTTGTTCGCCAAATAAGTCGGTTTCGGTTTCTTCGCGGAAACTGGTTTCGAGAATGCCCGCACGAGTTCCCCCAATACCTTTAGCATAGGCCATAGCGCGATCGCGAGCTTGACCTGTCGCATCTTGATAGACGGCAAACAAACAAGGTACGCCTTCTCCTTGTTCGTAAGTCCGACGTACCAAATGACCCGGACCTTTGGGTGCAACCATAATGGTATCAACTTCTGCGGGCGGTACAACTTGACCGAAGTGAATGTTAAAGCCGTGAGCAAAGGCTAAAATGTTACCCGCGCTGAGATTGGGCTTGATTTCTTTTTCGTATACGGACTTCTGTACTTCGTCCGGTAACAAAATCATAATCAAATCGGCAGCTTTCGAGGCATCAGCGACGCTTTTCACGGTTAAGCCAGCACTTTCAGCGTGAGGAATGGATTTGCTGCCTTCGTACAAGCCGACAATTACATTAACGCCACTATCTTTGAGGTTGAGGGCGTGAGCGTGTCCTTGAGAGCCATAACCAATAATAGCAACGGTTTTACCGTTTAAAAGGTCTAAATTTGCGTCTTCATCATAATACATTCGCGCCATAGGTATATCTCCTTAAGTCATAAATATTACAAGGGCTGCAAACTTTTTATCCTATCGTATTGCGTTGCTTTATTTAACCTGTGAGTTGAGATTTCAGTCATTAAGGAGCAGTGGGGAGAGGGGGAGGAGTGGGAGGAGTGGGGAGAGTGGGAGGAAAAGAACTGTACAACAGGTAGACCATTAGTGGCCCAGTTGTAACAGTGTGAGGGTAAACGACCCCAAAAAAGCGGCTTTGAGGCTGATTCTCGCTTTCTGAAAATTACACTTTGACTCCGGCTGGCGATGCCCACTCTACGACTCTCTAAAAAAGGCTCAAAGCTTTGTCTTGAGAGACTTTCAGCGTCAAAAAGTAAAATTAAGTTGCCAACAGAGTCATCAGTTTTGGAGAGGGGAAAGAAATGGGAATTTGGCGAACAACCCACCACTAACCAACAACTGCCAAACTGGGAGTTGAAACTTGCTGTAACTCTCGCTCGACCAAAAATACATTGGCAAATAAATTAGCCAAAATTTGCTTTCCGGCTCTAGTTTGTTCTAAATAAAGAAAACTTGATTTAACATAGCCGTGAACCACATTCCAAAAGAAAGAAGGATAGTTAGCTCGTAACTCTTGAGGATGACTATAACCTAATACTTTATTAGTGCCATTTTCTTCAAATTCTTGGAACAATGCTGGGAGTTTTTCTAAGTAGCGCGGATCTGCAAGTTGACCAATCAAATCAGCAGCCCGAACTAAACCGGGATAGTTAATAGTATCTTGGTGTTCTGCATCATTGGGAACGGGAAAACGAGTCAATTCAATATTGCGTTGAATTGTCTCCAGATCGAAGTCAGGCCAAGTGCTGAAAGTTTCTCGTACAAAAATTTTGCTGCGATCGACATGATGCTCTGTGAGAGCAGCATCTGTGCTATTGCTGGCTAAAACTTTCAGGTTTTTGCCTTTTCCGGTAACGTAGCAGTCCGCTTCCGGTTGGTCTTGACGGCAAGCCCCTTTGACGTAGCCGACATCGTGACACAATAAAGAAACCATGCAGTTCAGCCAATCTTGACTGGTGACATTACCGCAACACTTTTGTCTGCCTTGTAAAATAGCTTGACCAGCCAAAGCGACGAGGAGGGTGTGTTCAACATCGTGGTAAGCAGCGTCACTGCGGGAAATTCGGTCGATTACGGTTTGAGCCACTCGACCAATAAGATCGGCATATTCGGGATGCTCGCGCTCGTACATAAGGTGATAACCGATTTTGAGATGATCGATGTATGGCTGCATGACGGCTTCTTTGATTTTTAACATAAATGCTATCCCTAATGATTTGCTAAAAATTGCAGTTAATCGTAGATGTATTCGCAAAAATGACTGTAGCGATCGCGTCCCTCTTGTTTGACATACAATCGGGAGTTCGCTCTTCGAGTTAATTACCAGTTTAAACTGATTGTATTGACTATATCCACAAGATTAATCAGAATCAAGCGGAATGCTACAGAAGTAGACTAACTCCCATCATTCCCCCCGTGAATCTGATAGCAAATCCTCGTGGTGAAAGGCGATCGCCTCCCAAGCAAGTCTCACCCGCTTGCGATCCATATTAACCTAAGTATATATCTCTATTTTGTGGATGAAATCATGCGCTGGATTTTAAGTTTATTGTGTGGGTTATTATTGTGGGGAATGACCCCCGGGCCAGTCATAGCTGCGACTTATACCGAAGCCGAATTACAACAAGGTCAAGCTTTAGCCACTGAAGCCATAGAAGCGACTCAAACAGGGGATTTTGACCGCGCTGAAGCCGACTGGAATCAGTTAGTCCAGCAGTTTCCTGACAATCCGGCAGTATGGAGCAATCGCGGTAATCTGTATGTGCGCCAAAATCGCCTGGATGAAGCCGTAGCGGATTACCAAAAAGCGATTGAGTTAGCCCCCGAAGCCCCCGATCCTTACCTGAATCGCGGTGCGGTGTACGAAGCTCAAGGGCGTTACGAGGAGGCGATCGCGGACTACGAGCAAGTATTAACTCTTTCTCCTGAAGACCCTATGGCTTACAACAATCGCGGTAATGCGAAAGCCGGTCAAGGTCGTTATGCCGACGCAATTGTAGATTACCAAAAAGCGATCGCAATTGCCCCAGATTTTGCTTTTGCTCGTTCTAACTATGCCCTCGCGTTATATCAAACCGGAGCGCACACCGAAGCCCTCAAAGAAATGCGGAATATTGCACGCAAATATCCCCGCTTTCCCGATATCCGTGCAGCCCTCACCGCCGCGTTATGGGAACAAGGCCAGCAAGGGGAAGCGGAAAGTAACTGGGTTGCAGCTATTGGTATGGACAGTCGCTACCAAGATATCGATTGGGTCAAAAAGATTCGGCGCTGGCCGCCAGAGATGGCAACAGCGTTGGAGAAGTTCCTCAATTTAGAGTAATTCTCGCACCTGAGAAGCCGTTAATGCCTGAACGTTATTGAGAATTACTTTAGCTCCCGCCGCGTTCAGGTTTGCAGCATAAGCCTCGCAGCGAGCCGTATCCGTTTGGACGTGGGGCGGTAGAATGCCCACAGCGTACCATTGGCGTTGCGGTTGCACTTGTTGGGCTTTGGTAATGGTGTACATATCGGCGACGGTATCCCCAGCGTAAAAGACGGGGGCTAACTCTCTGGGATGTTCGCCTTCTAGGGCTTTGAGAACGCCGAATAAGCCTGTGGGGTCGGGTTTGCTGGGGGCATCTTCCATCGCGATTAATAAAGGGTCAGACAGCCCTAAACGGCGTTTGAGGACGTATTCTGCCGAGCCGCGAGTTGCACCGCTAAAAAAGCCCCAAGCGATGTCATTTTGGCTGAGGTTTTGGAAGTATTCGGGGGTGGCAAGGAGGGGTTCGTTGGCGATGTAACCGTTGAAGTTGTCGCCGCGATAGCGAGTTTGAAAAAAGTCTACGAGATCGTTGTAATCTAAATCCTGTTGCGATCGCCCTATGCCTTGACTTTCAAAGTAACGGTAAATCAATTCTTGGGAAGCTTCCCAATCGTTATTCCAGATGCCTTCAGTCTTCAGTTGGTCAATCTCGGCGAGGGTAGGTCGATAAGCTTGGCGCGTAAATTCAGCCACCGTATCCGCGATCGCCCGCCGATAAGACTGACCGACATCGCGAATTACACCGTCAATATCAAAAACAACGATCGCTCTTGTCATAAACTTTTGTGTTAAGATGGGATGTTGGAAATTTTGAAAATTTGTTGTATTCCCTTCGTTGGAGGTGTAATTGGATCCGCGCTTTATTCTAAAAATACTATGGTTAGATGCCAATGTCGCGATCGCGGTCGATCAAATTGTTGGTAAAGGGACAAGCCCCCTCACCCCTTATTACTTCTGGCCGCGCAACAATGCTTGGGAAGAACTCAAAACCGAGCTAGAATCCAAAACTTGGATTTCTGAAACCGAGCAAATTGCGTTACTCAACAAGGCTACTGAAGTTATTAATTATTGGCAAGAACAAGGCAAACGTACCTCAATGAACGTTGCCCAAGAAAAATTCCCTGAAGTTGTGTTTACAGGCAGTAATTAATCTTTAATTCCCTTTAACGAGATATGAGGACAAAAAGCAGCGCGATCGCCCTTTTTGTCCTCATTTTTACATCAAACTTTCGCTGTACTATTCGCCGCTTGAAACCTAGCCCGTGCTTTCTTCAAAGCTTGCTCGGCTTGCATTTTCTCGCCAGCATTATCGCTACCGCGTACCGCTTCTACTTGCTTCTGAGCAGCCTCATACTTACTTTTAGCCGCTTCCGCATTAATATCTTCGCCCTTTTGCGCTCCGTTGACCAAAATCGTCACTTGGTCTTCTTCCACTTCCGCAAAACCGCCAAACAACGCCACCGGAACCCAGGACTTATTCGTGCGGACGCGCATCACTCCCGTATCCAACGCCGTGAGTAACGGAGCGTGACCGCTTAAAATTCCAATTTGTCCGGTGATACTCGGTAAAATCACTTCTTCAGCAGAACCATCCCAAACTGTTTTGTCGGGAGCAATAACACGAACAGATAAACTCATTATTCTTGGGGAATTTTTTGAACTGAATTCTTTAACAATTTAAAGGTTGCAAGGTGGCGCTGAGGCTCGAAGATTACCGCCTTTCGGCAACCTTCAAGCCCAAAATCAACAATAGCGCACTTCCTACAACCCGACTAACTCAGGATTTAGCCTTTAGCTTTGAGCTTTGCACCTTTTTGCTTGGCTTCTTCAATATCGCCCACCAAGTAAAAAGCTTGTTCGGGAAGGTCATCAAAGTCCCCATTGAGGATCATTTGGAAACCTTTGATCGTTTCTTCCAGGGGAACATATTTACCCGGAGAACCCGTGAAAACTTCTGCTACGAAGAAAGGCTGAGACAAGAAACGCTCAATCTTACGAGCGCGGTCTACCGTAATGCGGTCATCTTCGGACAATTCATCCAAACCCAGAATCGCGATAATATCTTGCAATTCTTTGTAACGTTGCAGAGTGGATTGTACAGCACGAGCGGTACTGTAATGCTCCTCTCCGACAATGTTGGGCTGCAACATGGTGCTACTCGAATCCAACGGGTCTACCGCCGGATAAATCCCTTTAGAAGCCAAACCACGAGACAGTACCGTCGTTCCGTCTAAGTGAGCGAAGGTGGTTGCTGGTGCGGGGTCGGTTAAGTCATCAGCAGGGACGTAAACCGCTTGAATCGAGGTGATTGAACCTTCTTTGGTCGAGGTAATCCGCTCTTGCAAATCCCCTACATCTGTACCCAGAGTCGGCTGATATCCTACCGCAGAGGGCATCCGACCGAGCAGCGCCGATACTTCCGAACCCGCTTGGACGAAACGGAAAATATTATCAATGAACAACAGTACGTCTTGCTTGTTCACATCCCGGAAGTATTCAGCCATTGTTAAAGCCGACAGACCGACACGCATCCGCGCACCGGGGGGTTCGTTCATTTGACCGTAGACTAGGGCGATTTTCGACTTTGACCGATCTTCGGTATCGATCACGTTGGATTCGATCATTTCGTTGTAGAGGTCATTGCCTTCGCGGGTGCGTTCCCCTACACCGCCGAATACGGATACACCGCCGTGTTGAGTGGCGATATTGTTGATCAATTCCATCATGATGACGGTTTTACCAACACCCGCACCGCCGAACAAACCGATTTTGCCGCCACGACGATAGGGGGTGAGCAAGTCGATAACTTTAATCCCGGTTTCAAAAACCGAAGGCTTGGTTTCGAGGTCGGTGAATTTCGGGGCAGAACGGTGAATCGGAGAGCGTTCTTCTGTGCCGACAGGGCCGAGTTGGTCTACAGGGTCGCCTAGGACGTTGAAGATGCGTCCGAGGGTCGCTTTACCGACGGGAACGCTAATGGGTGCGCCCGTGTCGGTGGCTTCCATACCGCGTACTAAGCCGTCTGTGCCGCTCATGGCGACGGAACGGACTTGGTTATCGCCCAGGAGTTGCTGCACTTCACAAGTCACAGCAATATCTTGGCCGGCGGCGTTTTTCGAGTTAACTTTCAGAGCGTTATAAATTTTCGGCATTTTGCCGCTAGGAAATTCAACATCGACGACGGGGCCGATGATTTGTGTAATTTTGCCAACGTTGGTTTTGTCTGTTGTGGCTACCATGCTTATTGTCGATTTCGTGATTCGCTATTTTTATAAGGCAGGGATCGATTGCAATCAGATTGCCATCCTACAGATTACCATTTGATGGGGTAGCTCTCGCGTGGGATTGCGGATTTCTTGGTGGAGGTTTTTAACGAAGGGAGTTGAGCCACCAACCGATGAGGATTCCTAACCCCCCGAAGCGCACGGCCATCCAAAAGGGATGCAAGAAGCTACGCCAGCGAAAGAGGCGGCTTTCGAGATTGGTGTCGATGAGGTCGATTTCTTGTTGGATGCGGTCGAGTTCGGCTTTGAGGCTGGGGGCGGTGTGGCGGGCTTGTTCTGCGAGTTGCGATCGCCTTTGTTGGTCTTGTATTACTTGGTTGTAACGGGTTTTGAGTTGCTCTAGGGATACTTCGACGGCGGCGATCGCGTCTTCAAATTCTGTCATTGGTTATTGGTTATTGGTTGTTGGTTGTTGGTTGTTGGTTGTTGGTTGTTCGTCACAATTC
>JAWQFT010000033.1:0-42012 GCA_035968055.1 Jaaginema sp. PMC 1080.18
TATCCCAAACTCACGTTAAGTAAGGATTTCCAAGTTGTGTATAAGCAGTAGCTCCTTGGGAGAGGCATTCATCCCAAAAGGTGTCCCTTGCCCACTGCCCCTGAATTACCGACAATTCCTTTATAGGCTTGCTGACATTGTTCCCATAATTGTAACGAGGCGGGGCGATCGCTAAAGCAAAGCTGTTGATGGGTAATCAGTAAGGTTTGATAAGGTTGGGGTTGAGGCAATTGCTGGATAATTTTGAGATACTCCCCATCGGTACGGCTGGATTTGTGGGGAGCAATACCGCGATCGTGGAGATGTTGTAACATTGCTAGATAAACTGCAATGCAAGCTTGGTGATAATCGCCTCCCTGGGCAAAACTCTGCGATCGCGCCCACCACTGATTCACAGAAGCCACTGAAGTCGTCGCAGCACGAGTCCGTTGCGATCGCTTCTGAAGACGAGAATAACGCAATCGCGCCCACAAACGGGGAAGCAAGGCTTTTCCTAACAGCCACAACAACCAAATCGACAACATCACCAACAACCCCCAAAACACAAAATTAGTCAAGTCTTGCCAGTTTGACCAATCCCTATCCCAAGAATCGCTCAATCCCTTACCCCAACGACTTGTCCAATATTCCCAAGCTTCACCGAGGCGCTTTTGGAACAGGTGAAATTGCCAACCGAGGCTATTTTGGCGATCTGCAACACTTTGGGACATCATCAATCAATTAAAATATCTTCAGGATCGGGGGCTTGTTCCCACTCCACATTCGGCACTGCATCAAAAGCTTGTCTTAAGGATTCTTGCCATAATTTTCGCATTTTTGCTAAATAAGGCGCACCCAAGCGCAATTCTAGAGAATGACGCAACGTTAAACTCTCGGATTGATACATGGCCAAGTTAATCGGCGGTCCAACTGAAATATTAGACTTCATAGTTGAGTCAATGGAAAGTAAGGCACATTTAGCCACGGCATCAAGAGATGTATCAAAGGTGAGAGTACGGTCTAAAATCGGCTTGCCGTATTTGGTTTCGCCAATTTGTAAAAAAGGCGTTTCCGGGGTGGCTTGGATAAAGTTACCTTGGGGATAAATTTGATAAAGTTGGGTTTCTTCCCCTTTAATCTGACCGCCGACGAGTATATTACACTGATAATCAATATTATCCCGTTCGAGCCATTGGCGGTTTTCATCTTGAATGGCGCGCATTTTGTTACCGATATAGCGCGTCACTTCGTATAAAGTCGGTAAATTAAACAGATTGATTTCTGCTTGATTCTGAATTTCTCGTTTGAGTTGGGTAATGATGCCTTGAGATACAGACAAATTGCCAGAAGAACAAAGAATCAAAGCGCGATCGCCCGGATTGCAAAATTCAAATAACTTGCGATACGCCGATATATAATCAACGCCAGCATTCGTGCGGGAATCCGAAGCCATAACCAAACCCGAACGATTGAGAATGCCCAAGCAATAAGTCATATTTTCTCTTGAACGATGGGTAAAGATTAAAAATAATTCGTGCCGCTTGTATTATTGCTTATTTTGAGTTGGAGAGGGCAGTCCCACAAGCCCCACAAAAGCGATCGCCTTCTCGAATTGCATTACCACATTGGGTACAAAATCGCGCTTTGGGAGTTTCATTCATACTCAAGCTCATATTCCCCATTTTCATCTCCATCGGCTGCATTGACATGGACATATCCCCCATTTTGAGCGGTTGCATCGGGGACATTGCTGGCATCGCAGTTGAGGGAGTATCTTCTACTTTATCCATCCCCAACACCGACGCTTGGGACAAATCTGGGGGTGTTGAGGCGCTGCTCATCTGTTGGGCTTGGATTTGCACAAAAGTCTGTCCCATTGTCCCTTCCAGGCGCAATATCAAACCCTTGGCGCTTTGATACAAGGTGGGGGGAGTTTGCCAGCGTCCAGTGGTGATACTGTGACTTTGGCTTTGTTGTTGAGTGGGACTGCTGGTGGTGAGGGTAATGCGGGTTTGTTCGGCGCTATTTTCAATATAGAGGACGCGATCGCCCCCCAAGTTACTGCGGTAAGCCATAGATATATCCCTTCCTTGTTTGATGCTTTCTCTTGTCAAGCTTACCGAAACTTTTGCGCCCAAAGCCTACTCACTCAGCACTTAAACTGAGAATTAAACTTAGTTCACCATCCCATGCGACGAGATTCCCTTTTTTATCAACTATTGAGCGCGATCGCCCACCCTCTTATTTGAGCTACTACCCGAACCCCCTACCAATGCTCAAGACTATCGCTGCCTTGTTAGATTTTACGAAAATGGAGGACTTGCAAGATTGGTTAGAAGGGCGTTGAGGTGGGTATGTCTATTTAACATTCCCGACTGACCCAGCGTTTGCCAATGCCCTTGGGCGCAAGTTGTCGTAAAATCCAGTTCATCAAGCCGGGGGCGAGACGCTGACACCACACAGCGAGATGACTTTGCCAACCAACCAAAATCTCGGATGAGCCTTTTTCTAAGCCTTTAATCAGCGATTGGGCGACAGTTTCGGGGGAAATGGGAAAGATACCAGGAAATCGCTCGATATGACGAGTCATATCCGTATTGGTGAGGGTGGGGAGTAAGGCGACAACCTTAATATTATGGTTGGCCAGTTCGCCGCGTAGGGCTTGGGTGAAGCCGAGAATGGCGAATTTGGTGGCGGAGTAGGTGGACATGGTGGGGGCGGCAATTTTGCCCATCAAGCTCGAAACATTGACGATTGTGCCTTCCTGACGAGTGGCCATGCGACGCGCTACTGCCCGCGTGATTGCATACATCCCCATAAAGTTGAGAGCTACTTCGTCTTGGACTTGGGGGAGTTTCGATTGCAAAAAGGGCGTTTGGTGGGCGACTCCTGCACAGTTGACTAGCAGATGAATGGGCCCTTGATCGCGCCACGCTTGGGCGATCGCAATCTGAATGGCTGTCGCTTCGGTCAAGTCAATGGCTAAGGGAATTGCCTCTACACCCAGTTCTCGCACAAGCTGGGCAACGGCGGCTAACTGAGCGCGATCGCGAGCCACTAAAAATAACCGTTTAACGCCACAACGAGCCAATTCTAGGGCGATCGCTCGACCAATTCCGCGAGAAGCTCCCGTCACGAGAGCTACTTTTCCTTGTAATTTCATTGTTAAAAAACCTCCTATATCCTGAGAATCTGACGGCACAGACTCAGATGACACAATGCCTCGATTCAGACTCTGGATTAATAATGGGTAACTCGGTTTCGCTGTTAAGTTGTGTAGATAGGAAAACCTCCAGAAACCGACTGCGCTCCCCAGCAGTCAATCGTTCCCTAGCAACACCGGATCGAAAATCATCATTTTTTCTCCCCAACTTGAAAATAGATTGAGAACGTAGAACATACAAACCTTAGCAATTTAGTCAAGGGAAGCGCAACAATTTTTAATAAAAAAGCCTTAACATTTCGTTACAAAGAAAATCAGAATTCCTCAATCAATTGCGATCGCGTGGTTTTAGCCATCCCTAATCCAACTCTCGTCGCCCTTCTAACGCCCTCGCCAAAGTTACTTCATCGGCATATTCCAAATCGCCCCCCATCGGTAACCCAAAAGCAATGCGGGTAACTTTCGTAAAAGGTTTGAGCAGTTGACCGAGATACAAAGTCGTCGTTTCCCCCTCGACGCTGGGGCTAATGGCTAAAATGACCTCGCGCACCGCCGGGGTACTCGCACGGCGCACCAAAGGCTGGATATGGAGTTGTTCGGGGCCGATACCATCCATCGGAGAAATGACCCCTCCCAGAACGTGGTATTTACCGTCATACTCCCGCGTTTTTTCGAGGGCAATCACATCGCGAGCATCGGCCACTACACAAATCGTACTGCTGTCGCGATCGCGATTGCGACAGATTTCGCAAGTAGACTGAGCCGATAAATGAAAACAAACCTGACAAAAACCCACTTGTTTTTTCGCAGCGATCAGGGCTTGAGCTAAAGTCTGGACTTCATCTTCGGAACGATTGAGAATGTGGAGTGCGAGGCGTTGGGCTGTTTTCGGCCCGACACCCGGTAATTTTTGTAATTGCTCGATCAGACGAGCGAGGGGAGGTGTGTAAACCGTAGGACATTACTCCAAAGCTGTTACCCTTCTATGATAAAAGGTTTCGGCACGATCCCGAAGAAATCTAACTCCTCTCAACTTTGTAATCTAGAACACCAAAGTCCGAGGACGCGATCGGGTAATCTCCTTTTTAGGACAAGAGGCTTACTTTATTTTCAAACAGAAATAATACAAACTATTTCAAAAATAGAGATCGTAGTAATATAAAGTTAATATTAAGCCAAAAGTTCTAGAATCGTTTAAATAAACGCGGGCAGCCTACTTTTAAGTAAACTAAGGGCGTTCAACTTAACTATTGACGCTGCAATCGAGAGGCTAATTTATGCAACAACAAAAATGGTTAACTTTAGGGATCAGTGCCGCGATCGCCTCGGTCATTGCCTCAGTTATTCTGGCTTCTAACAAACCTGCAAACATTATTGCCGCAAGTGCTTTAGGTGCATTAGGCGGCGTTTTTTTGACTCATTCTCGTACTACCCAAGCCTCTCGTCTCGAACGGTTAACGTTAGCCAATGAAAACCTCAATCAAACCTTAGATCGCCTCGAAAAAATACTCCACGAAAATAACCAAGAAATTGCGACTCTTAAAGATAAAATCGAGCAACCTAAGCCCAAACTTATTACCACAGCTACCGATCCCAAAATTCATAAACTAGAAGATTTACTCCACAAAAATTATACCGAAATTGCCAATCTCAAGCAGAAAATCGAGCAACCTCAAAATTCCCTCCTGCCAACTGCTAAAAATGTTGCTATTCTCTACGATATTGAAAATTTACTGAAAGGCTACAATATGCCGCGCAACATTCTTAAGAAAATCTCTCTGCGCGAAATTCTAGAAACTATCCAAAAAAGCCCCTTAGTTGACACAATCGCGATTCAACAAGCTTATGCAAATTGGAGTGATGGTCGCCTCAGATTATTACGAACGGAACTCAATGAACTGGGCATTCAACCCATGCAAATCTTCGGTTTTTCTTACGAACCGATTAAGAATGCAGCCGATATCCAATTAGTAATTGATGCGATTGACCTGGCTTATTTGCGCTCAAAAATCAATATTTTTGTTATTGTTTCGGGAGATGGTGGATTTGCAGCCCTCGCCAAAAAACTACACGAATATGGTAAGACGGTAATTGGTTGTGCGTATCAAAACTCTACCAGTAAAATTTTTCGTTCCGTTTGCGATGACTTTATTTGGATTCCAGACCCTGAAGAAACTGCTCCAGAAACTCCCCCCATTGTCGATCGTCCAGAAGTCAAACCCAAACCAACTCTCTCAAAAAATAACGGACTGGATAACCTAACAAACCGTCTTGTTTCTGATATCGAACCGGAAGAAGCCTCTTTAAATGATAATTTTGCTGCTGTTATCGCCAAAACAAAAGAGATTTTGAATTGGTACGCGAATGACCAAAGTTCTCGGAGTAAATTGATGAGTAAAGGAATTTACTCTTCTACTTTCAAAGAAGCAACTAAGCGAATTCTACCGAATCTTAATCCTTTAGAAATTGGTTTTGTTAAATTTATTGAATATATGCAATATGTTTGTAAGGAAACAGAATTATGTGTTGCTAGGATTCCCCCTTCTGATATTGTTCTTGTTTTACGGGATTCTCCTCAATCTGATGCTACGATTTTACCCGACCTTGACACAAGAGAAGTTCATTCTCTCGAAACTTATCAAGTGATTTTAGCAACGGGATCGCCTTTATTTCGACTAGCTTCTCCTTTAGAAACTCTCGAAGTGGCTTCCTGGATTATTGAAAATCCTATCGAGCAAAAAGATATCGGGGAAGCTACAGCAATGGTATTTCAAGGTTTAAATGAAACTGTATCTGAAAATGCTGTCAAACAAACTTTGTTGAGCTTCAATTCAGCCGGAATTTTACAAGCTGAATCAGAGGATGTATCTCGCTCTGAAAGAAAGCTATCTTTACAACACGAACAATACGATTCTGTTGATAAAATTCTCAGGGATTTAAGAAAAGCAATTCAAGATAAAATTGAACGCACTTTATCTTCAACACAGGATGAGATTCTCAATCAGATTTTACCCGCGATCGCGCCTTCTGAATGAAGAGTGAAAGGGTTAGGGTTGTTGCAGCCAAACATGAATCAAACCGGAGGTTGTTGCGCTTCCCAAAACCAACTCATTGTTACCAAAACGAACTGTAGTAATAGCAGCATCTTCGAGGTGGAGAGCGCTAATTTCTCGATCGGGATTGAGCGACCAGAACTTGACTTGACGATCGCGACTGCCACTGGCTAAAATTGCTTGAGTCGGAGCGATCGCGATCGCCAAAACGGCATCCTGATGTCCGGTTAGAGCTTTTAACTGTTTCCCGGTATGGGTATCTAAACGCTTAATCGTTTTATTCTCGCACGCTGCATACAGAATACGACCATTAGGACTGTAAGCTAAGTCGTGAATCCGGTTTCCGAGAGGGTAATCCCCAATTAATTCCCCACTGACTAAACTCCAAATTTTCGTAGTTCCCAAAACACTCCCACTCGCAAAACTCTGATTATCGGGACTCACAGCAAGCCCAGAAATTGCTCCCCAATGTCCCGTCAAAGTTTGGATAAGTTCTCCGGTTGAGATATTCCACAATCGTACAGTATTATCTTTGCTGCCACTAATAATTTGCGTTCCATCCAAGCTAAACATTACAGTATAAACAGCTTGAGAATGCCCTTCTAAAGAATGGTAAAGTTGCCCGGTTTTAACATCCCAAATTTTAATAGTTTTATCGGAACTACAAGAAGCCAAAAATCGAGAATCTGGACTAAAGGCTAAAGCTTGGATATAGTAACGATGACCTGCCAAAGTTTGAATAATCTCATTTCTTTCTACATGACAAAGTTGAATTTCATATCCTTCTTTTACAAAAGCGAGTATGGGTTGATTGGGGGCGATCGCGAGAGCTTTTGCGTCACTCCCATAGCCGGGGATTTGGTAGCGTAGTTGCCATTTTTGCTGAGTTTCTGTTGGAGATGTAGTTTCCGATCGCAATTGATGCTGTAAGTCAGCAATTTCGGCTCGAATCACTTGCAAGTTTTGAGGATGAGAGTGGTTTTCTAGAATCACAACTCTTTGTTGTAATGCTGGTATCTGTTTGAGCGTTTCTAGAGATTGATTCAGTTGATTTTTTAAATTACTAATTTCAGCTTGAATTGTGGGTAAATTTTGAAGAGAGGGAGAGTTTTCTCGATTCGCGATCGCGTTGGGTAAATGGGGTAATGGTTCTCGATCCAGAGTGTAGCTTTCGAGTTGTTCTTGTAACTGTTGGATTTGAGATTTTAGTTGTATATTTTTTTGACTAACTTTCGCGATCGCGTTGCGGAGTTCCGGTTGTTGATGTTGCAGAAACACAACCTCATCTTGTAGAGAAGTAATGTCTTCCCATTGAAGATAACGTTCTGATTGAGATTGCAGCGTCGATAAACCCTGAGTCAAATTTTGGAGTTGACTGCGAATTTGCCTGAAATCGCTAGACTTCGCGGTTGAAGGCGTATTTTGAGAAATTTGCTGTAAACGATGTTCAAAATGACCAATAGTAGCCCGTAAAGCTGCCATTTGTTGAAAAAGTTTGAGATAATCTTCTTGTCTTTCGTCAATGCGAGCGATCGCGTCTTGGAAAGCTTGGGTTTGTTGGGCGCTATTACCTTGAATTTGCGTTTGTAATTCTTGGAGACGAGCGATATCTCGATTAAAATTGGAAAATTGGTTGGCTAAAAGGCGACTTTCTTGAAAATTTGCTTCGAGACTAACAATGGCTTGGCTTAACGCAGCTAAACGTTCGGGAACAGTATTGAGTTCGTCAAAGTTTTGTTGATTAAAATTTTCTTGGAGTGTGGCGATCGCGCTTTGAGTTTCTATTTGTAACGCCCTTAGCTGCCCCTGGAAGTCGCCTAAATTCGGAATTTGTTTAAATTGGGTTTGTAAGCTCTCTAACTGGCTTCCGAGACGAGCTAGAGTCGTTTGGAAAGATTGTCGAGTCGAGAGAATTTCTTGGGTATATTGGGGCTGGCTTTCTTGAATTTCCGCAAAAAGAGCATTAAAATCTTGAAATTGGCGCTCCTGCTCCTGATTTTGTTGCTCTAGCTCGGCAATCGCTTTATCCACTTGTTGTTGTAGAGTTTGATAAAGTTGGCGAACCCTTGCTTGTTCTGTACGCGATCGCCAAAAACCAATCCCCATCGCGACTAAAGCAGGTAAAAAAACGACCCACAACGGTTGGCGGGCGATCGCCACAAATAATGCCAAAATAGCAATTATCCACAAACCAAATTGTACCAAATCAAGCCAATTGAGGGACTGGTGGGCGGAATTCGAGGATTGAGTCATAATAATGAGGGAAAAATCAATATTGGCAAATCGACTGTACAGGCAATCAAATATAGCTTTGGCACTGCATAGGGGTTGAAAGGAAAAGCTTAGGAGAGAGGCAGTTTGCTGAATATTTTGACGTAATTTCCTCAATCTCGGTCAAAATGATTTTGCAAAAGCCGTTGAATGTAACAAAATGCAAAGTATAATGACCTGAGAATCCTGTTAAGCAAATATTAAGGACTGAGAAGAAGCGTCAAATGCGAGTTGCGATCGCCGGAGCCGGATTGGCTGGACTATCTTGTGCCAAATATCTTACCGATGCGGGACATACCCCCATTGTCCTCGAACGTCGCGATGTTTTAGGCGGTAAAGTTGCCGCTTGGAAAGACGAAGATGGAGATTGGTACGAAACTGGACTACATATCTTTTTTGGAGCGTACCCGAATATGCTCCAATTATTCAAAGAATTAGGCATTGAAGATCGGTTGCAGTGGAAAGAACACAGCATGATCTTCAATCAACCCGAAAAACCCGGAACTTACTCTCGCTTCGATTTTCCCGATATTCCCGCTCCGATCAACGGTGTCGCGGCAATTTTGCGGAACAACGATATGTTGACCTGGCCCGAAAAAATCCGCTTTGGCTTAGGGCTAATCCCAGCCATGTTGCAGGGTCAATCCTATGTCGAAGCAATGGATCGCTATTCTTGGTCGGAGTGGATGAAAAAACAAAACATTCCCCCCAGAATCGAGAAAGAAGTCTTTATTGCCATGTCAAAGGCACTAAACTTTATTAATCCCGACGAAATTTCCGCTACCATCCTCTTAACCGCCTTAAATCGCTTTTTACAAGAGAAAAACGGCTCAAAAATGGCCTTTCTCGACGGATCGCCCACGGAGCGACTCTGCGAACCCCTCGTCGAGTATATCGAGAAAGGCGGCGGCACAGTCCGACTCAACGCCCCCCTCAAAGAAATTGTCCTCAACGAAGACGGCTCAGTCAAACACTTTTTGATGCGCGGACTCAAAGGAGCAGAAGACGAGGTACTGCAAGCCGATTTGTACCTCTGTGCCATGCCTGTAGACCCCTTCAAGCTCATGCTGCCGCAACCTTGGCGAGAAATGCCATTTTTCGACAAACTCAAGGGTTTAAACGGCGTTCCGGTCATTAACCTGCATTTGTGGTTCGATCGCAAACTCACCGATATCGATCACTTACTCTTTTCGCGATCGCCCCTCCTCAGCGTCTATGCCGACATGAGCAACACCTGTAAAGAATACGCCAACCCCGACCGCTCCATGTTAGAACTCGTCCTAGCCCCCGCGCAAGACTGGATTGGCAAGTCCGACGAAGCCATTATCGACGCGACCCTGAAAGAACTCTATAAACTCTTTCCTCAGCATTTTACTGGCGAAAATCCCACAAAACTGCTTAAATATCATGTCGTAAAGACACCGCGATCGGTTTACAAAGCCGTACCCGGTTGTCAAGCTTATCGCCCCTCCCAAAGAACCCCAATTGCTAATTTTTATTTGTGTGGAGATTACACTATGCAAAAATACTTAGGAAGTATGGAAGGAGCGGTACTCTCTGGCAAACTAGCCGCAGAAGCGATCGCCACCGATTTCCCGACCGATCGTTCTGGTGAAACCGATGCGATCTCCCGCGAACCTTCTGTGGTGTAAACCGCGATCGTCCTCTAAGTCATTAGAATCACGAACTTCTTGGGTTAGCTTCGACGAAGTTGACATCTAATGAGACAATGGCTAATGGCTGCGGACGATCTTACAGGCGCGTGCCGCTATGCGAATCCCGTCGGGATCGCGTCAACTCTTAAGCAGACCTCAACTTAGCCTCGCTGAATGCTGCAACTGCCCGAACGCCAAAGTATGAAAACCCTGGCCTCTCCCACCGAGGCTTATGAATACTGCCGTCAAGTGACGGCCAAATACTCGAAAACGTTTTACTTGGGGACACTCCTGATGCCCAAGCCCAAACGTCGAGCAATCTGGGCAATTTATGATTGGTGTCGGCGGACAGATGAATTAGTCGATGGCCCCCAAGCCCAGTTCACCACCCCAGAAACTCTCGATCGCTGGGAAGCCCAACTCGAAGCCATCTTCGCGGGTCAAGCCACGGACAATCCCGATGTTGCCCTCGTCGATACCATTCAACGCTACCCCATCGGCATTCAGCCCTTTCGGGATATGATCGAAGGTCAGCGCATGGACTTGTACCGCAGTCGCTATCAAACCTTTGAGGACTTAGATTTATACTGCTACCGCGTCGCGGGAACGGTGGGCTTGATGACCAGTCCGGTATTGGGATACAACACCAAACCCACCTCAACCCCTTGGTCGGAGGGAGAAACCCAAGCCAAACCCACCGAAGAAGCGATCGCCCTAGGAATTGCCAACCAACTCACCAATATTTTACGAGATGTGGGCGAAGATGCCCAAAGAGGGCGGATTTACTTACCTTTAGAAGATTTAGCTTTATTTAACTACACCGAAGCCGACCTTTTTAACGGTGTCGTCGATGAGCGCTGGCGAAAACTGATGCGCTTTGAGATTCAACGAGCGCGTCAATACTACCAAGCCGCCGAACGCGGTATTCGCGGCCTCAATCCCGATGCTCGCTGGCCCGTGTGGTCGGCGTTAATGTTGTATCAAGGTATTCTTGATGTAATTGAGCGCAACGACTACGATGTGTTTAACAAACGTGCCTTCGTGCCAAAAATCGAGAAACTGGGTTATTTACCCATTGCTTGGCTGCGATCGCAAGCACTTTAACAGTAATCAGTAATCAGTTATCAGTTATCAGTTTTTTAATTACCAATTACCAGTTACCAATGACCAATTGAGTATTGTGGGGAAACAGTACCAACAACCAATAACTAATAACCAATAACCAATAACCAGTAAACTATTGAGTAAACGTTCCTCACAAATGCTGACAACAGTTTCATGGAAAAATTAGTCAAAGGCCTGCGCCAATTTCAATCCACCTACTACAATACCCACCAAGAACTATTCGCTCAACTGGCTCACGGTCAAGAACCGCGAGTTTTATTCATTACCTGTTCGGATTCCCGCGTTGACCCCAACCTCATTACCAACGCCCAAGTTGGGGAACTGTTTGTCATTCGTAATGCCGGGAACATGATCCCCCCCTACGGTGCGACCAACGGCGGCGAAGGAGCAGCCTTAGAATACGCCCTCCAAGCCCTCGACATTCGTCAGATTATTGTCTGCGGTCACTCTAACTGCGGCGCGATGAAGGGCTTGCTGAAGCTCAAAGAACTCGAAGAAAAGATGCCTCTGGTGTACGAATGGTTACTCCAAGCCGAAGCCACCCGTCGCTTAGTCAAAGAAAACTATTCCACTCTCAAGGGTGAAGAACTCCTCAACATCACCATCGCCGAAAACGTTTTAACTCAAATCGAAAACCTACGGACTTATCCCATTATTCATTCTCGCGTTCGTCAGGGGAAACTTTCGCTTCACGCTTGGGTATATAACATCGAATCTGGGGGTGTTTATGCCTATGACCCCATTCGTCACGGTTACGTTGCCCCAGCCAGCCCTCTTGAAGCTTTAGAACCCGAAGAACTCATTAATCCAGAAGATGAACGCGCTCGTTGGTTATCGGCGGCACAGTGCGACAGAATTTATCGTGGGTCTTATTCTTAGGCAGTCGTTTTTAGTCATTAGTTTCTAAGGGGCAGTAGGTATTGGGCAGTAGGTATTGGTCATTAGCACCCAAGGGAAACGTTTACCCGCTAGTTTACTGGTTTTTTGTTATTAGTTATTTCTGGTGCGCGTTCCCTTGCGCCTTACGGCGACGCGGGGTCTCGGCGCTTTCGGCGACGCGGGGTCGCACCAGTTATTAGTTATTTCTTCCCCCTCTTCCCACTCCTCTCACTCCTCTCACTCCTCCCACTCCCCCTACTGCCCACTGCCTAAGAATGGGAACTGGGCGAACAACAAAATGATATGAAACAACAACACCCCATTGCTCGTATTTTTAACCAACAAGCTAACGCATTAGTGAGATTTAGTCAGCGTTATGGTCGTCCGAGTTGGTTGCTGTTTTTGTTGCTGTTTACCTTAATTGTGACGCTGTGGTTGGCTTCTCCGGGACAAGCGCAAATTCGGGATGTGGAGAGTCATTGGGCGCGATCGTGTATTATGCAGTTGCGCGATCGCGATATTATTAAAGGCTACCCAGATGGTACGTTTCGACCCAACCAAGCGGTGACGCGGGCTGAGTTTGCGGCGCTGGTGAATCAGGCTTTTCCCAATCGACCCGTGACTCGTAGTAGTATTACCTTTCGGGATGTGCCTGCTAATTTTTGGGGACGAAACGCGATCGCCCAGGCTTATCGTACCAATTTTCTCACGGGGTATCCCAATCGCATTTTTAACCCCAGTCAGGCAATTCCTCGCGTCCAGGTATTGATTGCCCTTGCTGCTGGCTTGGATTATACCCCGACGCAACCCCTGGATGATACGCTGGGGATTTTTCGCGATCGCGCTAATATCCCCGATTATGCCCGCAATAACTTAGCCGCAGCCACCGAGAAGGGCTTAGTCGTCAATTATCCCAATGTGGCGCAGCTTAATCCCAACCAACAAGCGACTCGCGGAGAAGTCGCAGCTTTCTTTTGTCAGGCGTTAGGACTGGCAGGAATTGGGGCCAATTATGTGGCGCAACCGCAACCCCCCACAGCGCAAAAACCGGAGTTACGGGGCGTTTGGCTGACGAATATTGATAGTGATGTCTTGTTTTCTCAAGGGGGATTGAGGAACGCGATCGCCACCCTCGACCAACTCAACTTTAACACCCTTTATCCCACCGTTTGGAACTGGGGCTACACCCTCTATCCCAGTCAAGTCGCGCAACAAGCCTACGGAATTGAACTCGATCCCGCACCCGGTTTACAAAATCGCGATATGCTACAAGAAATCATTGCCGAAGGTCATCAGCGAAATATGGCTGTGATTCCCTGGTTTGAATTTGGCTTTATGGCCCCGGCAGATTCAACTCTAGCGCAAACCCACCCCCAATGGCTCACCCAACGACGCAACGGTGAAACGATTTGGCTAGAAGGGGGCGTACACGAACGAGTTTGGCTGAATCCTCTACGTCCCGACGTACAACAATTTATTACTAATCTTGCCGTTGAAATTGTTAGTAAATACGATGTTGATGGCATCCAATTTGACGATCATTTTGGCTTTCCTTCCGACTTTGGTTATGACGAATTTACCGTAAATTTATACCGTCAAGAACATAACAATCAAAACCCACCTGCTGACCCCAAAAATGCAGAGTGGATTCGCTGGCGTGCCGACAAAATCACCGATTTTATGGGTAACTTATTTACTGCTATTAAAGCCGCCAATCCTCAAGCCATTATTTCTCTTTCTCCCAATCCCCAAGAATTTTCTTTAGAATCCTATCTCCTCGATTGGCAAACTTGGGAAAGAAAAGGTCTAATTGAAGAACTAATTGTGCAAATTTATCGCAACGACAACGACCGTTTCCAAGCCGAATTAGCTCACAGTTCTATGCAACAATCTAAAAATCATATTCCCGTCGCTGTGGGGGTTTTATCGGGCTTAAAAGGGCGTTTCGTGCCACTTCCTCAGATAGAATCACAAGTTAAAATTGTGCGCGATCGAGGTTTTGCGGGTGTATCTTTTTTCTTTTATGAAAGTTTATGGAACTACGCCGATGAAACCCCGACACAACGACAAGCTGCATTACAACAATTATTTTCTCGCGATGCGCCGCGTCCGAGAGTTTATTAACAATCCATAATAATAAGTCATTTTTCTCCCAACAATCCCTTAAAAAGTCACGATATAATCAAAGCAAAGTTATCTAGGCAAAATTGAGCTTAATCGCGTAATTTCAGCCAAAGCTTAATGTAGGGATACAGATTGAATATGTTTAATTTCAATTTTCGAGGAAATTCTCAACGCAAACTTTTGTATCTTTTAGTCGCGGGGATTGTTTGTCCTGCATTAGCAATTAGTCTCTTTAATTTAGTATCTTCACGGCGCTATTTAGTTAATTCAGTTTTAAATTCAATGGAAACTGAAGGAGATAGTAGCGAAGAAATTATTGAATTATTATTAGATAACTTTCGCTCAGATGTTGCTTATTTGAGTGAAACTTATGCGATTGATAGCCTTATTAATGGCGAAAATTTGAGAACAACTATCGAAGAAGATACAAACGATATACAAGCTCAAGCTGAAATCACTCAACAAGCCGCTTTAGAACGTCTCAATAATGTTTTTCTGGCATTTGTACAAAATCGGCAATACTACGATCAACTGCGGTATTTGAATAAAGAGGGTCAAGAAATTGCTAGAGTTAATATTCAAAATGGAGAAGCAACCTTAGTTCCGCAAGCGCAATTACAAGATAAAAGTTCAGCGACTTATTTTCAAGAAGCAAGCCAGTTAAGTCCTGGTCAAATTTACGTTTCTGATATTAATTTAAACCGGGAAAATAACGAAATTGAACTTCCTTATAAACCGGTGATTCGTTATGCTATCCCCATTTACGACAATCAAGGAGAAAATGAGGGAATTTTAGTTGCTAATATTTTAGTAGAGCAGTTGCTAGAAATTGCCGAAAACGAAACCCTACAAACTGAATACGAAACCGAAGTTTTTGTGGTGAACTCTGAAGGCTTTTATTTATCTCATCCCGATTCTGAAAAAGAATGGGCTTTTGAATTTAACCGCGAAGATAGTATCGAGCAAGATTATCCCTTAGAATTTGTCCAGCAAATTCTTTCTCAAGAAAGTGGTTTGATAACTGAAGCCCCAGACTACATTTATAGTTATCACACAATTACTCCTGAAGATAATCCCGAAAATGCTTTTACCATTATTTACAAAACGCCGAGAAGCGTGGTTTTTGCGCCTTTGCGAGAATTTATCCAAGTGACTGTTGTAATTACAGCCATTGTCGGAGGGATATTTATAATTATTGGTATTATTTTATTACGAAAAATTACGACTTCGATTGCCAATTTAGTTTCTAATATTGGGGGATTTTCCAGTGAGGCGATCGCGACAATCGACCAACAAGAACATATCGCCAATCAACAACTCGCTTCTGTACAAGAAACTACCGTTACGATGGATCAATTAAGTTCATCGTCGCAACAATCTTCTCGACAAGCCGAAGCTGCTGTATCCGGCGCACAACAAGCCCTAAACCGTATCGAGCAAGGCAACCAAGCAGTCGTGCGTGTCTTAGAAGAAATGGATTTGTTAAAAGCCAGAGTCAACGAAATTACGCAACAAATCCTCAGTTTAAGTCAACAAACTCATCAAATTGGCAGTATTTCTGATGTAATGAATGACTTATCTAATCAAACAAATATGCTGGCTTTAAATGCTGCGGTAGAAGCCGTGAGAGCCGGAGAAAATGGCAAGGGTTTTGGCGTTGTTGCCGCCGAAATTCGCAAACTTTCTCACGATAGTCGCCAATCTAGCGAAAAAATCAACACCTTGGTACGGGATATTCAACAAATGATTGAATCTACCGCTTTGATGGCAAAACAAGGTAGTAAAAATGTTGAATCTGGCGCTGAAATTTCTCAACAAACGGCTCAAGTTTTTATCGATGTTGCTGAGTCGATGCAAAGTATTGTTGAGAGTAGTCAAAGTATCGCTAGGGTATCCAAACAGCAAGCTTTAGCCACCGCGCAAGTCAATCAAGCGATGAATAATTTAACGCAGGGTGCGAATGAAACGGCTCAAGGGATTAATCAAATTAAAGTCGGAAGCGAGCGTTTGAATGATGCTGCTTACAAGTTAAAAGAAATTTTATAGTTTCTCTAAGAAAAGCCCTAAAGGGCTTACTACGAACGGGATTTTAATCCTTTTTGTAAAACTGCTAATACTTGCGTCATATTGCCTGCAAGTAAGTCCTCTGGGACTAACCATAAGCCCGGAAAAGTATGACTGCGGATGATGTTATTTTCGTCTAGAGAAAGGGGGATATATTCGCCTTCTTGGAGGTAAAACCAATCAATTTTTTGGTCGTAAACTTGCCAGACGATATACTCTTTTACGCCGTTGCGACGATAGGCTTGTTTTTTGGCGTTTAGGTCGATGGCAACGCTGCTGGCGGCAATTTCAGCGACTAATTCGGGCGCTCCTTCAATATAGTCGTCTTCGCTAATGCAGGCTTGTCCTCCGGTAATGAATAAGACAGCATCAGGTTGGGGAGCATTGTCGATATCGAGTCTGACGATGGGTTCAATACCGAGTTCAACATTAGAAGTGGAAATTGCGTAAGTCCAAAGCCAACCAAACAAGTTACCGTGAGGCTGACTGTGGCTGCGAAAGCGCAAAGCAGCAGGCATATATACGACTCCTTCGATTAATTCGGCTTTTTTGAGGGGGTTTTGGGCGTAACGGCGCTCAAATTCGTAGCGATTGAGGCGATCGCCATTTTCCAGAGGTGGTAATATCGAAGAGTCTGGGATTTTGACCATGATTAATTTTTAGGAGATGGAGTTGCAATAAGCTTCGAGAATCTCAACGCAGTGGGAAATCGCCCCTAAGTGGGCAATCTCGTAACCGTGGGTGTTTTGGGTGGGGAAGCTCAAACAAGCCCCCCGCGCGACATGACCAAATTTCATGGCAATGGACGCATCGCTACCAAATCCACTAATAACGGCGATTTGTAGGGGAATCTGGCGATTTTGGGCGGCTTGGGCAATCTCGGCGTTTAAGCCTTCGTCGTAGATGCCGTAAGCGTCTTGGGAGAGTAATACCGGGGCTTCGCTATCTTCGAGGGGATATTCCTGCGATAGGGGGCATATCTCTAGGGCAATCATGGCTTCTAAGGGCTGGTTTTGGCTGAAATAGAGCGCCCCAACTGCTCCGACTTCTTCTTTGGCAGAAGCGACGAGATAAACGGTGACAGGGGGGTTTTTGAGCCGTTGAGCGAGGGTGAGAAGAATGGCGACGGAGGCTTTGTTATCGAGGGTGTAGCTGGCAATATGGTTTTTGAGGCGGAGGGGATGTTTGCGGTGCTTGCCAACGACGACTCTTGTTCCTGGACGAATCCCGGCTGCGGTTAATTCTTCTAGGCTACATTTGGTTTCAACCCAAGCATCTTGCCAGGTAAGGGGTTTATCTTCTTGTAAGGCTTTCTGAGGGGATTCGTGGGAGACGTGACGCGAGCCAAAGGAGAGAATACCGGGAATTGTGGCTTTATCTCCTAAGATATCAACTACTCCTTCGCCATAAACCCAGGGAAATGAGCCGCCGAGTTTGCGAATAGAAAGGCAACCTTCGGGGGTAATTTTCTTGACAATTGCGCCGATTTCGTCTTTGTGGGCGGTAATAGCGATCGCGCGGTTGGGATTTTGACCGGGTATGGTAATAATAAGATTACCGGCTGGGTCTTGCTGAAATTCTAGATTAAGGCTAGAAAGGCGATCGCGTAAATAGTTATCGACTTCTTGCTCAACGCCACTGGGAGAATGACATAAAACTAATTCTGCAATAGTTTGAAAAAGTTGCTGGTAATCAAGCATTAGTTACGCCGGAAATTGAGTTAAGAATTAGATATTAATTCTTCTAGATTATTCCCTGCCTGGAGGTAAGATTGTTGTTGATAAACTGCCATTAGATGATGTTGAATCAGGCGGGATTCTTGGGGATAAGCAACGGCGGTAAAAACTTTTTGGGCGTTTTCTAAGTAGGAGATTGCCATCCTTATGTTATCGTCTAATTGACCCCGCTTGCGATCGCGATACAAGCAGCCCAAGTTATATTGAATTTTCGCCCAATTTTGCGGAAAATTATCGCGACCGTAAAAAATTAAGGCAGCTTCGTAGCCTAAACGAGCAATTTCTAGGATTTGAGAGTCGCGATCGGGTTTAAAAGTACAAAGGCGATTGCTAAAATTAACAAGCGTGGTGGCAATATCCTCAGCCTCAGTAGGTGTAACTTGTTTAAGCCTTGAGGCACTCCAGCGATAAAGTTGTTCTCCTAAATTTTCGTCAAGGCGATCGCGGTAAGTGTGCAAAACAGGATACACTGCCTCTGGACGAGGATCGATGGCCGCAGTTTGAAGTAACAGCATCAAAACTGCTAAATCGGGGTCATCCGCTTGAAACTGAACTAATGCTGCCATTTTACGGCGTAATTGCGGAAAAAAGGGTAATACTAATGCCAAGGGTAAACTCAATGTTGTCAAAATTACTTTGATTATTTGTTGTTTAATTGATGTAATGGGTTTGGGATTGTAACTTTTATTTTGAAATAGCATTTATCGTATCGTTGCAGTACAACTCAAGCTAAGACATTAATCTCTGGCTGTCTCGTCTCTTTGGACGATGAAACTAAAAAGATATAGCATTATTAAGTCATCTTACGTTTTCCCGTTAAACTAATGAGCAAAATTGAACAAGCCCGTCTTGAATACCAAGGTTTTCTCGATCTTTTCCAAAGTTTAGTCTTGAGTACGGCTAACCCTCAAGGTATTCCAAATGCGAGTTATGCCCCCTTTGTCGTTGATGAATTTCATAACTTTTATATTTATGTCAGTGGTTTATCAACCCATACTCAAAATTTGCAAATTAACCCCCAAGCCAGTGTTTTGTTTCTTGAAGACGAGGCTCAAACTCAACAAATATTTGCGCGTCGTCGTTTAACGTTTAATTGTAATACTACCTTTATTGAACGAGAGAGCGAACAATGGTTAAAAATTATTAACCTATTTGGGGCTAAGTTTGGGGATATTATTAAACTGTTTCGCGACTTACCGGACTTTCGCATTTTTCAACTCACTCCCCAAGAAGGACGCTTTGTCATTGGTTTTGGGGCAGCTTATCAGGTTAATTTGGCAGGAGAAACCGATTTATTGCCTATCCAAGGAAAATCTCACAGCCAAAGCTAGTTAAATTAGAAAAATCCTCTTATTTGCTTGAAAATCTATGTTCTCATCTGTGGCGATCGCGACCACCGCCGAACGAATTATCCTTTTACCCCCCTTTCTATTTAGCTTAGTCATTTGTACGGCTTCGCTTTTGGTCTCTCGTTCGTCGTCAGAAACGCCCCCAACCCTAAACCTAGACCCCAATCCTGAAGACGAGACTCAAACCAGTTATCCTTGGGCTTGTTGCCTGGAAGATGCCCCCGCAACTGTCTTACAAGGTCAAGCTTACGACTGGGCAACCCCCCTCCTTTCTCCCCTAGCTTGTCTCCTCGAAGATATCCCCGAAAAGGCTTTGAGCGGTCAAGCCTACGACTGGGCAACCCCCCTGCTGTCTCCCCTAGCTTGTCTTCTCGAAGATATCCCCGAAAAGGCTTTATGCGGTCAAGCTTACGATTGGGCAATTCCCCTACTTTCTCCCTTAGCTTGCGTGGTAGACGCTGGCTGGTCAGCATTTTACCGAGAAAGATTAGGGCAAAAAGGCGTACACTATTGGGAATGGCGCAACTTCCCCTTGGTAGAGCAAGTGAGTCCTGAGTTGTTGCTCTTACTGGATTTACCCGAACCTACGGGAGCAACGAGAGAAATTTTAGCGCAGTTAACTTTACCTTCTCACACTTGGCCGTTGCGCGATCGCCAGCAATTTCAGGTTTGGCATAATATTGCCCTATCTCGTTACGGTAAAACTCGCTTAAGCGCCATTTATCAAATTTGTTACAGCACTCCTTGGGACGAAATCGAAGTCCTGACTGCCCTGGCAAATACCGCGATTTTAGACCCTCAAATCCCTTGGTGGCAGGTTTTAGGCGTTTCAGCTACCGCTCGCCCCTCCCAAGTAGACCAAGCTTACAAAAAGCAACTCAAACGCTGGCATCCCGACATCAACCCCCACGAAGAAGCCACCCTCATCGCCGCCAGAATCAACATCGCTTACGAAGAATTCAAACTCAGTCAAACCGTCCCAAAACGCCCCCTGCGTCCCGCATCTTCTAAAAATCTGTTGGACTTACTGCAAAAAGGTTTTGAATTGCTGCGACGGCGTTAAGCCAAATTCTGACTCACCGATTTTAACGCCATTTCTTTGAAAATCTGCTGAGAACTTTGAGGGCGATCGCGATTTTCCAGTTGGCATTGTTGGTAACGGCCATTCGGCTGTAACTCCCACGCTTGGCGATTATCCGCCAACATCACCCCCAAAATTTCCTGTAAATCCTGGCGTGTTTCTGGGTTTTCCACCGGAGTTACCGCCTCTACCCGGCGATCGAGATTGCGCGGCATCCAATCAGCACTACCAATATACATCTCTTCCTCGCCACCATTCTGAAAATAGAAAATGCGAGAATGTTCGAGTAAACTGCCGATAATACTAATAACGCGGATATTTTCGCTAACCCCTTCCACCCCCGGACGCAAACAACAAATACCCCGCACAATCAAATCAATTTTCACCCCAGCTTGAGACGCTTCGTACAAAGTCGCAATAATTTTCGGGTCTACCAAAGAATTCATTTTTGCCACAATACGACCTTGAGAACCGTGTTGAGTTTCTCGTTGAATCATTGCCGTCATGCGATCGCGTAAATTCACCGGAGACACTAACAGTTTACGATAAGACCGTTGGCGCGAATATCCCGTCAAAAAGTTAAACAAATCCGTCAAATCTGCTCCTAACTCCTCGCGACAACTGAATAAACCCAAATCCGTGTATAATTTCGCAGTTTTGGGATTATAATTGCCCGTCCCGATATGAACATAGCGGCGAATTTTCTTCGCTTCTTGACGCACCACCAAAGTAATTTTAGTATGGGTTTTCAAGCCCACCAAGCCATAAACCACATGAACTCCGGCTTTTTCCAGCTTCCGCGCCCAAATAATGTTATTTTCCTCGTCAAAGCGGGCTTTAAGTTCCACTAGCACCACCACTTGCTTGCCATTTCCTGCCGCCGCAATCAAAGCCTGAATAATCGGAGAATCCCCAGAAGTCCGGTACAACGTCATCTTGATTGCCAAAACATCGGGATCGTAAGCCGCATGGGTAATAAACTGTTGTACCGAAGCCGTAAAAGAATGATAAGGATGATGCACCAAAATATCATGATGCGCGATCGCCTCAAACATATTTTCCCCATCATCATTTTTATCAGTGGGATCGCCCAAACGCTGCAATTGGGGGGGAGTCGTCGGACTCCAAGGTTCGTCTTTGAGATGAGGAGCGGGTAACTTCAAAAAAGACATCACATCACTCAGTCCCAGTAAACCTTCCCCAGCGTAAACGTCATTATCCTCTAGATATAAGCCCCGCATCAAAATATTACGCACATTTTCCGGCATAGAATCTTGAATTTCCATGCGTACCGCCGAGCCGCCAAATTTGCGCTTGCGTAGCTCTTTTTCAATCGCCAGGAGTAAATCGTCAGCTTCGTCTTCTTCCACCGCGAGATCGGCATTCCGAGTGATGCGGAACGGATGACATTCCAAGACATTCATCCCCGGAAACAAAGCATCGAGATTGTGAGCAATCACTTGTTCTAAAGGAATCCCCATCCAAATAATCGGGGTATCGCCGTTGTGCAAAGCTTGGTGTAAATTTTCTGGCAGTTCCACAAAGCGGGGCAGAATTTTGGGAACTTTGATCCGAGCAAAAAGTTCTTCGCCACTTTCGGAGTCTTCTACCACCACCGCTAAGTTGAGACTGAGGTTAGAAATAAAAGGAAAAGGATGACTCGGATCGACCGCGAGGGGCGTAAGTACGGGAAAAATGCGATTTTCAAAGAAAGTCTGGAGATATTGGCGTTGTTCTTGGCTGAGGTCTACATAATCAATAATATGAACGCCATTTTCCCTGAGACTGGGCTTCAGGGTATGCTCGAAAAAGTGCTTCTGTTCGCCGACAAAAGGATAAAGGCGATCGCGAATATCTTGTAATTGTTGCGCGGGGGTGCGACCATCAGGAGTTAGCTTGCTCACTTCCGCTTCCACTTGCTGCTTCAATCCCGCAACCCGCACCATAAAAAACTCGTCCAAGTTAGAGCTAAAAATCGCCATAAACTTGAGCCGTTCCAGCAAGGGAGTGCGTTCGTCCAGACCTTCAGCTAAAACGCGATAGTTGAACTCCAGCCAACTGAGTTCGCGGTTGAAATAGTATTGCGGATCTTTGAGGTTAATTTCTGAAGCTGTAGGTTTTTTAGTTTTTGGCATGGGACTTGTGGCATGGCTTTGACCAAATCGTAACTTTTTTGGTCGCATTTTCCTACAGCAAATTGCGGATCGGAAGGCTAACTGTAGCGTTCTTCAGCCCAAGGATCGCCGCGATGATGATAGCCGTTGCGTTCCCAAAAGCCCAGTTGGTCAGCCGGGAGAAATTCTAAACCATTAATCCATTTAGCACTTTTCCAAGCATAGAGGTGGGGGATAATTGTTCGCATCGGCCCGCCGTGGGGAGCGCTGAGGGGTTCGTCAAAGAGGGTATGGGCAAAAAAGGTATTTTCCCGGTTAAAGTCAGGGAGAGGGACGTTGGTGGTGTAGCCGCCGTAGCAATGTTGCAAAACGTGGGTGGTTTGGGGATCGAGGTCAAGTTGCGCTAGGAAATCGCCGATTTTAATCCCCGTCCACTTGACATCCAGTTTTGACCAACGGGTGACGCAGTGGAAGTCTTCGGTAAAGTTGTGTTGGGGAAGACGCATCATATCATCCCAGGAAAAGGTTTGAGGTTCAGTCAGTCCCCACACCCGCAGTTGCCATTCTGAGGTGGGAATTTCTGGAGTTTCGCCGTAGGTCAGGACAGGGAAGCCTTTAGCAAGATATTGACCGGGAGGGACGCGATCGCCCAAATTGGGATCGGACTTTTCAAAGTGTTTCATCTTCGGGTTTTGCCGCTACAGTTCCAGTCTAGCTTTGAAAGACCATAAATCCCCAATCCCCAATCCCCCTACTACCTACTGCCCAATCCCCAATCCCCCTTAATCGCTGGTTATGGGTGATTGGTAATCTGAGCCAAACAAGGTAGAACCATTTGCTGCCATTGGTCAATAATGCGGCGTAAGACCGTAGAATCGGGGGCAGAAACCGCCGAATTCACCTGAATTTGGGCTTGGGCTAACAAAGCCACTGCTTCTGTCCAGGCGATCGCCCTGAGTTCTGAAGTCGGCGCTGCTTGGGCTTGGGCGATCGCGACGGCTACATCTGCAAGCATCTGAAGAGTCGCGATCGCTGGGGGACGCAAAGCCAAGTCAGGGTCTTGCAGTAAGGCGATAAACGGCTCTGAATGGACGATATCCACGGCTGAGGCAATGCCATCCAAATCGCGGTAGCTCAAAAACTTCACCATCAAGTCAAAGGAATGATGAATTTCGACTCCCCCTGGATAGGCTTCGAGCAAAGAATATAACTGTTCCGGGCCGAACGGTTGATACCCGGTCAAATTCTGCTGTAGTAAGCGATATAGCACGCCAGCAAACTGAATTAAGGGCGTATTTTTGTCCAATCGTCGCCAATGGGTTAATGCCGCGATCGCGCTCTGACTCAACCGCGAAACCGTACCGCTATTTTCTGTCACCCGAACCCCGGCAATTTCTCCTAATAAAAGCTGTTGTTGGGTGGGGAAATCCCGCCAATCTTGGGGCATAACCGGGGCGTAACAGTAATATTTGAGGCCGGGGTCGTTGACCAAAGCATACAGCCAGAATAAGGGCGCATCAATGCGGTGGAGGTGATGAATTAAGGCCCTTTGCACTGCGGCTCTTTGAAAGGGATTGGCGGCGACTTGAGCGACCCGAACTAATCCATTTTGGGGATCGCGGTCTAGGATGCGCTGCATCTGTCCGGTTGTTCCCGGTAACGGCAGAATTACGGTTTCGTCCCAGTAAATCGGATGCCAGGGTCTTTGCCAGCGACTCAACAAGGCGAGGAGAAAATGGCAGGGATAAAATGGTAAGCGCAGAGAACCTGCTAAAACCAGTAAATTAAACCAAAATCCCACTTGTATTGCGGTTTTCCAAGCGAGAACGATGGGGGCGCGTAAACTGTTGGCGGGTCGTTGGAGAACGCTGGCAACGACTAAACTGGTGGTAATGGCGACAAAGAGAGTGAAAACGACTGCACTCCAGGCTGCGAGGGTTTTGCGATTGGCGAGGTTGAAGGCAGTATTGAGCAATAAGCCAAATAATAAACCAAAAAGAATCAAAAGTGACTGATTGAGAGTGAAGGCAGCACTTAAGTTGCGAAAAGAGGGATGGGTGACCAAGCGGTCGATAAAAACGGCAATCCCGGTATAAACACCGCAAGCCAGAAAGCTATAAATTAGGGCGATCGCGACTGTTCCGTAAACCCCAAACCAAGCCAAACCGATGGCTAAACTACAGATTGCTGTTAAAATCGCGGCGATTAAGGCGCATAAGGCGATCGCGATGGCTAAGACGACAATACCTTGGCGTTGCAGAATCGCCCCTATGGGGGGTTGGAGTTTACCAGAAGCAAGATTCCAAAATTTGGGAAAACGGTCATAAGATACTGAAATTGCGAGATTTTTCTCTGGAATTACCGCTACCCCTTGAACGCGATCGTGGTGGCCATTAAGGGTATAAATTTCTTGACCTCGATCCATATCCCACACTTTCAGGGTATGGTCGGAGGAAGCCGAAATCAAACGATTATCCGCGATCGCGAGATCGGAAATCCAACCTTTGTGACCTTTGAAGGTCTGCAAAACTCGACCCGTTTCGCTATCCCAAATTTTGAGGGTATTATCTTGAGCAGCCGAAACCACGCGATTATCGGCGGTGACGGCAACTAAGTTAACGGCATCTTCATGGCCTGTGAGGGTGTGTAATAATTCGCCTGTTGCCAAATTCCAGACCTTGAGGGTGCGGTCATTACTTGCCGAGATAATTTGACGATTATCGGGGGTAATTGCCACAGCATTGACGCTTTTTTGATGTCCGGTGAGGGTGTATCGTTCCTTCCCCGCGTTCAAATCCCAGACTTTGAGGGTGCGATCGCGACTGGCTGAAACTGCCGTTTGACTATCCGGGGCGATCGCCACAGCATTAACTTCATCTTGATGACCCGCGAACGCGAAAAGCTCTTTTCCCGTAACAACTTCCCAAACTCGCAGCGTTCCATCACCGCTTGCTGACACGGCAACGCGATTGTCTGGGGAAACGGCCAAATCACTAATCCAGCGTTCGTGACCACCAATATCATAAGCGACTTTGCCTGTTTTTAAGTTCCAAGCCCAAATCATCCGATCGTAGCCCCCCGAAATCGCCATCTGACTATCGGGAGTAAGGGCTAAGGCTGAAATACTACTTCTGTGACGATCTAGAGTAAAGCGTTCAGTCCCGAAGCGCAAATTCCAAACCTTAAGAGTGCGATCGCTATTGGGAATAAAAGACCGAATGCGGCGATCTGTAGCAGCCGAAATCGCCAACTGTCGATCTGGGGTTACGGCGATCGCGGCAATGCCAGAAGTATGACCCTGCAAATGATACGTTAGCATCACCGGAATTAACAGTACCAAGAGCGCGATCGTCACAGCCATCGCCAACGCCATCATCGCGTACAAAGAACGATAAGCCGACAATCGCAGACTTTTGATCATCTTAGACCATCCCAAGCGGGAATATAGCTCTGGATCGGCTTCGTAGAGGTAGCGGTGCAACCCACTAGGCGCAAATAA
This sequence comes from Jaaginema sp. PMC 1080.18, assembly GCA_035968055.1. GTDB lineage: Bacteria > Cyanobacteriota > Cyanobacteriia > Cyanobacteriales > Spirulinaceae > Jaaginema. Next base: position 26,093 of record JAWQFT010000033.1, read on the forward strand.
AACCCAATAAGCTAACAATAGATAATGTCGTCCGTTCAAAACACCCAAGCGAGAGGGTAACGAGCCAGAGTAAGAAGGAAACACAGCAAGTGAAGTTCAAGAAGGGACAGAAAGCGAGGTTATTTTGGAGCAGTAGATGAAGGAATAATGCTTTTGAGTGTAGCAAACCTCAACCACTACTCAGTAATGAAGTGCAGCTTGGAAAATTGCGACCCAACTCTCACCTCAGCCCCACCGAAACTTTACGCGGCTGTTTGACTTCTTTGTTACGCTATTTATATTTTAATATTTTGATAAAAAAAATAATGACAGAAGCAGTAAAAGTTGCCCAACAATATTATGACGGCATCGAGACCGACAAGTTGTATGCTGCCATCTGGGGAGGGGAACATATTCATTATGGCATCTACACCAGACCTGACGAAGCAATTCACGATGCTTCCCTGCGTACCGTAGAAACCATCGCCCAAACTCTAGCAAAAATAGATGAAAACTCGCGAGTCATCGATCTAGGAGCAGGATATGGAGGAGCAGCTAGGTATTTAGCTAAAACTTATGGCTGTTCTGTTTCTTGTCTCAACTTAAGTCAATTGCAAAATCAACGCAATAGCCAACTTAATCAAGAACAAAACTTAAGCCACTTAATAGAAGTTACCCAAGGAAGTTTCGAGGATATCCCCTATCCAGATAACTCCTTTGATATTGTTTGGTCTCAGGATGCTATCTTGCATAGTGGCGATCGCCCTCTCGTTTTCCAAGAAATAAAAAGAGTATTAAAACCAGGAGGGGAATTAATTTTTACTGACCCCATGCAAAGCGAAACTTGCCCCCCAGGAGCATTACAACCCGCTTTTGACCGTTTAGGAATTAACAATATGGGGTCTTATCGCTTTTACAGTCAAACCGCCAAAGAATTAGGGTTTGAGGAATTACATTTTATTGACCTTTCTCAAAATGTACCTACCCATTATCGACGTTTTGAGGAAGAAGTACAGAAGCGATACGATGAAGTAGTCAAATTAACTTCAAAAGAATTTGCCGACAAAACTTTAAATAGTATTCAACCTTGGATCGAACGTTACCAACAAGGCTATATGCAATGGGGCATTTTACACTTCCGTTTGTTGGAGAAAGATTGATGACTATTTACTTTTTTGATGAAACAGAACAGCCTTATGGTTGTTTCTCCAACTTTTCTACCCACGGTTTTGAATTGGATGGACTCTGGTGGCCAACTTCAGAGCATTATTTCCAAGCCCAAAAGTTTGTAGGGACGAAACACCTCGAAGCAATTAGATTAGCCAAAACCCCGGCTGCTGCTGCTAAAATGGGACGCGATCGCGATCGTCCCCTGCGTCAAGACTGGGAGGAAATCAAAGAAGATGTGATGGAACGAGGTTTACTTTGTAAATTTCAAACCCATAAAGATATTGGGCAAATTATTCTGAGTACCGGGGATGAATTAATCGTAGAAAATGCCCCTCAAGATTATTATTGGGGTTGCGGTAAAGATGGGAGTGGGAAAAATCGTTTGGGAGAAATATTAATGAAAGTACGGACTAAGTTGGGTAATTTGTAAAGAGGAAAATTTTGTGAGTTATCAGAAGACTGTACAACAAGCAAAACACAAACAACAACCATTAAAAGCAGATCGATTTGTCAAGATTAGTGACAGGAGCGATCAAGGTGACATTCCCGCCCCAGTTTGGGGGAAACTGTTGGAAAATTATTTACTACAAAGTTGGAAAGGAATGATTCTTTCCAAAGGTGTCACGGAAATTGGGCTTTACCCAATGCTCTTGTATGAACTTCGGCCAAAAACAATTATTGAAATTGGGGCTTTTAATGGTGGCAGTGCTGTTTGGTTTGCTGACCACTTGGAACTTTTTGGCGTTGAAGGTTCAGTGTATTCAATTGATATTGATCTTTCCTTACTTGATGAGCAAGCTAAAACTGACTCGCGGATTAATTTTTTAGAGGGGGATGGGAACAACCTGAGTACAGTATTACCACCAGAACTACTTTCTACTCTGCCTCATCCCTGGCTAGTAATAGAAGACGCTGCTCCTGTAGAAGTTGTTGGACTACTAGATTATTTTCATAACAATGGACTTCAGAGTGGAGACTACTTAATTATTGAAGATACCAATCAATCAATTTGGGATGCCTGGAGCGATAACTGGGAAGATAAAGAAGAACTCGATCAAGGTAGAGAAAAAATGGACACGCTAAGGCAGTGGCTAATGAAGTATGAAGATAAATATTTGGTAGATACCTACTACTTAGATATGTACGGTTACAACGGCTCAAAAAATTGGAACTCTGTTTTAAAAAAAGTTGAAATATCATAAATTTCTATGACAGAATACACGCTCTATTGGAGTCCTCTAACCTCATCGTTCGCCCCTCATGCAGTTCTAGAAGAAATTGGGGTGGATTATAATGCACAGTTGGTGGATATTGAAGCCGGAGAACATAAAACTGAAAGCTTCCTCACAGTAAATCCGAATGGTTTATTGCCAGCCTTGTCTTTAGGAAATGGACGTACTATGTACGAATGTGCTGGCATTGTAATGTATCTCGCAGACAAACATCCCGAAACGGCCCTTTCTCCCTCAGTTTCCGAGCCAGATCGCCATCTGTTTAACCAGTGGCTTTTTTATATGTCAAGCATGATTTACCAAACTTATACACGTTACTATTATTGGGAACGCTTCTCCACCAATCCGGCTGACGCGCCCAAAATTCGGGAAAAAGCAGCCCAAGATTTAGAACGTCGCTGGCAAATAGTAGATGATGCTTTAAAGGATCAACCTTGGTTAATTGGCGATCGCTATAGTGCTTGCGATATATATATGCAAATGATGACAATCTGGCACATTCCAGACCAACTATACGATCCTGTTTCATCTCCATTGCCTCCAGAGTCCTTTTTTGAACAGTTTAAAAATGTTACGAGGAATGCTGCCAAAGTCGCCCAACGCCCAGCCGTACAAAAGATTATTCCCCTTTACCCCCCAGCAGGTTATCTAAGTTCCAAAGCACATCAAAGTAAATAAGTGAAAAAGATTCTGTTTGTTTTTCACAAGTCCACGACCAATCCCGGTCCCGTTGCAAAACTCCTGAAGCAGCGGGGCTATGATCTGGATATCAGAGTCCCAAGAAACGGAGACTTACTTCCCGATACAATGGATGAACATCAAGCTGCCATTAGTTTTGGCGGTTCTGTGAGTGCCAACGATAGTGAAACTTTACCATTTATTCGGACAGAATTAGATTGGATTCCTAAAGTTATTGAATCAGGCAAGCCTTTCCTTGGTATTTGCCTTGGCGCTCAATTGTTGGCAAAAGCATTAGGCGGAAAAGTTGCACGACATTCTGAGGCTAAGGTAGAGATAGGCTATCACCCAATTATACCTACCTTTGCTGGAAGTAAGTATTTTAACTCCAATTTGTATTTTTATCACTGGAATGGAGAAGGCTTTGAGCCACCTTCAGATGCCGTAAAACTGGCTTCAGGGGAGATATTTGAAAATCAGGCATTCCGCTACGGTGAGAATGCTTATGGGGTGCAATTTCACCCAGAAATGTCAAGAAGTGTTTTGGAAGAGTGGGCAGCTACAACAGATTCAGAAACAGAAAAAAAATTAAAATTACCAGGGGCGCAATCATGGGAAGAGCAGATTGACAAGCATTCACAGTATGCACCTGTTGTAGAAAATTGGTTAGAACAATTTTTTTCTTTTTGGTTGAACTTAGAAACTCCTAAACGCAATTGAAGCGATGAGTAAAGATAGAATGTTTTTGTATACTGTTTTTATTCAAGCAAATTTTTGGGCTTGATTACTGGAAGTCTCATGGAAACTATTAAAATTCCCACTACCTTTAAAGTTACAGAGAAACAATTCCAACTCCTTGCCACTGCTAACCGAGATTTGCGCCTCGAACAAACTGCCGATGGAAAATTAATTATTATGCCCCCTACAGGAGGTAATACAGGAAAAAGCAACGCCCAGTTATCGGCACAGTTTGTTATATGGAACAATCAAACTAAACTGGGAGAAGTTTTCGACTCTTCTACAGCTTTTCGCCTTCTGAACGGTGCAACTCGTTCTCCTGATGTTAGTTGGGTCAAAATAGAACGCTGGAATCAACTCACACCAGAACAACAAGATATTTTCCCACCTCTATGTCCCGATTTTGTGGTTGAGTTACGCTCTCGTACTGATACAATGGAAAGTTTAAGAGAGAAAATGCAAGAATATTTGGATAATGGTATTCGCTTAGGTTGGTTAATCGATCCAAAAAATAAAATCGTAGAAATTTATCAGCCTCAACAAATAGTCAAAGTATTGAATACTCCTAAAACTCTATCTGGAGAAAATGTATTACTGGGATTTAGTTTAAATCTTGAAATGGTTTGGTAGTTAAAATTAGCTAATAAACAACAACTAATAAGTCGTAATGGTAACTACTCTAACTACTCCCGATACTGCCTTAGCAACTATTCAAGCAGCTTTACCCGTTGACCCACAACCTTATACTGTAGGAAATCGCCCCACCGGATTAGTTGTAGTAGATGTACTGAATGGTTTTTGTACAGTGGGTTTTGGCCCCTTAGCACCCCAAGAACCTGACGAACAAATTGCCACAATGGTATCAGAAAGCGATCGCCTTGCTCGAATTTTTGTGGAACGAGGTTGGCCAGTTTTAGCCTTTCTAGATACCCACGAACCCGGTAAACCCGAACCTCCTTATCCCCCTCATTGTGAAAAGGGAACGGGAGAAGAAGAACTTGTCCCCGAACTGAAATGGTTACACGATAACCCCCTCGCAACCTTAGTTCTCAAGGATTGTATTAATGGATTTATCGGCTCTATTAACATCAATACTCAACGAAATGTATTGTTGCAGTGGATAAATGATAATAAGCTGGAAACATTAATTGTAGTCGGAATTTGCACCGATATCTGCGTCATGGATTTTGTAGTTACTATACTTTCAGTTCGCAATCACGGTTTAGTCCCTAGCTTAAAAGATGTGGCTGTATACGATCGAGGTTGTGCTACTTTTGACCTGACAGCAGAAATGGCAGCAGAACAAGGTTTACCTAAAACTGCAATTCATCCCCAGAAAATAGCTCACCATGTCGGATTATATACAATGGCCGAGCGCGGTGCTTTTATTGCTTCTACTATTAATCTAGAAGCCCACTTAAGTTCTCTTGCTTAAAACCCAAATATTACGGAGAGCAAGGGAAGCTGAAAAACTCAAAGTTATGTGAAGAAAATTCGGATAATATCGCTAAATTTATTAGCTTACATTAGTATATAAAGAAAAAATAACAATAGAGAAAAAATAATGAAAACTCGAATGGCTATAGTAACGGGTGCGAGTGGAGCGGTTGGAGCTTGCTATGTCAAACATTTTGTACAAGAGAAAAATACAAAGTGTGTAGCCATTTCCCGGAGCAATTTAGAAACTACCGAAATTATACAATTCAAAGTCGATTTACTAGATGACATAAAAACAAGGGAAGCCATCGAACAGTTAGACCTCAGTGAAATTTCAGATTTAATTTTGGTACATGGTGTCGGTAAATTCAAATATGAAGATTTAGAATCTTTGCCCCACCTCAAACGCGATCGCCATCAAATAGACGATGAAGTTTTTTCATCTAATTACCATACTTTTGTTAATGTTGTCAATCCTTTAGTCGAAAAACTCAACGAAGAACACCAATGCGGGCGGAAAACAACCCTCGCGCTTTGTGGCTTTGGTTCTATCAGCGATCGCTACAAAATTCCTTTCTGGCGGTCTTATACTTATGCAAAGGATACCTTACGCAAATACATTAAAGACTTAGCTAAATCCGAAGATTGGAAAGGATTAATTCGGGGACGTTTTATTAATGTTAGTACCACCGATACGGGTAATGAAAATAAGTTACGCCCCAATGCCACAGTTGAAGAAAAACAATATTGGTTGAAACCGGAAAAAGTTGTTGATTGCTCTATAGAACTGATTGAAAGTCTAGAACCTCTTTGGCAAGAAATAGATATTTATGAAAGTTTGCCTGGCTTCGATCCAGAATCTTATTACAAAAATCTCCAGAAAATTCAAGAAAAATGGCAGCGGCAGATGGGATTAGTAAAAGCTTGATTTGAGGTTTTAATTTGTGAGAGCTAGGGCGTATCATCAGTTAAAGTAAGTAATACCAGCAGCCAAACAAACCTGCGGTACTATTCAAGTTGCCGCTATTTACCAATCGATCCAAAAATCTATGGTTTGGTATTCCTCCTCTTATGAAACGACAACAACCGCTCTACCCCAGAGTTTCGATGTTATTGTGGTGGGAACTGGGGCGGCGGGATTGTATGCAGCGTTGTGCTTGCCTGAATCTTTGCAGGTGGGCTTGGTGACCAAAGACCAACTGCAAGTGGGGGCGAGTGATTGGGCCCAGGGAGGAATTGCCGCCGCGATCGCGCCTGATGATTCGACGATATTCCACTTAGAAGATACCCTCAAAGCGGGGGCGGGATTGTGCGATCGCCCTAGCGTAGATTTTCTCGTCAATAATGCAGCTACGGCGATTCATCGCTTGGTGGAGTTAGGGGTAGCATTTGACCGCAACGGCAGTCAACTCGCCATGACCCTCGAAGCCGCCCATTCTTACCCCAGAGTCCTTCATGTTGCCGACACCACCGGGAGGGCGATTGTGGGGACACTCAGCGAACAAGTCCTCAAACGGCAGAATATTCAGGTTTTGTCCCAAGCCTTTGCCCTCAATTTGTGGCTGCATCCGGACAGTAAACGCTGTCAGGGGGTGAGTTTACTGCACGAGAATCAAATTCGTTGGCTGGGGGCAACGGCGGTGATTCTGGCAACGGGAGGAGGCGGTCAGGTGTACGCCCAAACGACGAATCCGGCGGTTAGTACGGGGGATGGGATTGCCCTAGCTTGGCGAGGAGGGGCGAAGTTACGAGATTTGGAGTTTGTGCAGTTTCATCCTACGGCTTTGACGCAACCAGGTGCGCCGCGTTTTTTGATTAGTGAGGCGGTACGCGGTGAGGGAGCGCATTTAGTCGATAAAAAGGGCGATCGCTTTGCGTTTAACTATGACCCCAAAGGCGAGTTAGCGCCCCGTGATGTGGTCAGTCGGGCGATTTTTAATCATTTAGAACAAACGGCTGTCGATCCGGCTCAGGGGCGGGTTTATCTGGATTTGACCCCCATTGAGCGCGATCGTCTGCGCTACCGTTTTCCTAATATTATTCAGGTATGTCAGCATTGGGGCATTGATGTCTTTTCTGAGCCAATTCCGGTTGCTCCTGCGGCTCATTATTGGATGGGAGGGATTGCCACAGATTGGCAAAATCAGACCTCTATTCCCGGTTTATATGCTATTGGTGAAACGTCGAATACGGGGGTACACGGGGCGAATCGTTTGGCGAGTAATTCTTTGTTAGAATGCTTGGTCTATGCGGCGCAATTGGCTGAATTAGAAATCGATCGCTACGATCCTCTGGTGGGTGATTATCCTGCAATCCAGGCTTTGGGGGATTTTAGCCAAGATGCGGAAACTCTGGCCGAAGCGCGATCGCAATTGCAGCGTTTGATGTGGCATAGTGCAGGAATTATACGCTCTGATGATATTTTAACGGACGCGATCGCCCAAGTCAAAGATTGGCGCAATTCCTTTCATCAACTCAGAATTACTCAATACGTTAATACCCTCATTCCCGGTCAAACTATTTGCTTTTCGACGGAAACTGCCCAAAAACACCTACAAACTGCCGCCGAAACCCTGAATCTCTTTGATATCGCCTATTTAATCCTCAAAAGTGCTTTATATCGTACCGAAAGCCGAGGCGGACATTTTCGCAAGGATTATCCTCAACCTTCTCCTCAATGGCAAGTTCACACCCAGGTTGAAGGGGAAGATTGGTCTACAGTTGCGGTAGATTTGTAAATGGCTTTACTCTGGGGAAGAATCGGGTGCAATTTCGCGAATTTCAGCAATTAATTTGAGATAGTTATTTAACATTATTTCAGCTTGGTCTAAAAGGGCGCGATCGCGTTCTTTTAACATTCCCCATTCTGCATCAACTTTTAATCCTTCTAATTGCCGATCTAACCTTTCAAAAGATTGTGGTAAATCGGTATTATCTCCTTCTTGTTCTTCTAAATTCGGGATAAAGTCTTCAGCCCGTTGCACTAATTTTCTGACTTCTCGCGTGAGTCTGCGTCGTTGGTTGGTGAAGTTTCGGGCTGGATTTCTGGGGTTGGAGTTGTCTCTGTTTCGTTGCTTATCGGGGTTGGTGTTGTCCATGTTTGGGGTTGAGTTTTATTCTAGGGAATTTTCAGATGCAATTTCACGAATTTCGGCAATTAGTTCGAGATAGTTATTTAACACTATTTCAGCTTGGTTTAAAAGAACGCGATCGCGTGTTGTTAATATTTTTTCTTCTGCATCAGCTTTCAAACCTCGGTGATGTTTCATTAAATCAATGATACAAACTAGATCGGCAATTTGTGGATCAGATAATTCTCGAATTTCGCTTAACTTCACTAAATTCTTAATCGGTGATGGCAGCATATCTTCTAAGACATTATCCCAATTAGTTTGTTGAGAAAAGGGAGTAATAAAATTGCTGTCTCCGATATCTCCTCCTCGTCGGGAATGGGTTGGATTGGAGGGGGAGTTTGGACGATCAGAAAGAGCGCGATCGCGGTGGCTACGATTATCGAAATTGCGATTATACTGAGGATAAGTTTGGTTTTTTTTTGCGATGTGGGATTAATTGCAGAAGGTCTAAATTCTTGCCATTCGTTGAACTCAACTCGACTGGACAAACTGCGCCAAACTTGAATACGTTTTAAGTCAGCTTCTTTTTTTAAACTGGTAACAACCACAAGTAATCCTTGACGCTCAGGAAGACAATTACTAATCAATTCTAAAGCTAATTCTTCCCGAAGTTCAACCGAATTTTGCCCTACCTTCAAAAGATCGCTGGCGTTTTGATGAGACTGCAACGTTTCTGAGGTGAAATTACCAATTTCTTTTAACTTGGAATAATCGACTTCAAAACCATATTCTCCCCCCACTCTCACAGCATCATCTAGTTTTGCTTCTAGCTGTCCTTTAAGGGCTTGTAAGAGAATACTGCGTACTTGCTTTTCATTACTATCATTCTTTGTCTTTATCCACAACAAAGAATTTCGTACCGAACGTCCAGCAAAATCAACTCTGTCTTGTTTTGCTTTCAAACCCGTAATCAACAATAATAAATCGTTCGAGCGACGCGCTAAAACAATAGACTCTTTTTGATGATCGATTAATTCACCAATCTTAATATTTGAAGGGAAAAAAGTTTCATTTAAAACAATAGGAATTTCAGGTGTTTGATCCTTCGCATTTACTCTCAACCAACGATAATCATGTTCTTGAGTTAAGCCTCGACTTTGAACATAAACAACCATATTATTTCCCCTTTAAAGATTGAGTAAATTTTGTCCCGTTATGACATCAAATCCGTCAGTCGCTTTACAACCACTGGCAAATTCTCGGACTGCTTTTTTGAGATGATCGTCTAATCCTAGCCAATTTCGCAGAAAGTTAAAATAGCCCCAGTTTTTATTATCAAGATGTAATTTCAAGAGAAAGCGTAAGAGATAACGTAAGGGTTGTTCGCTATCTTTGGGACAGTATTCTGCATCATATCGTGTTTTATTAAAATAAAAACGGGGATTATTTTGGTCATCAACTTGTATGCGAGTAAACTGTACACTTCCAATGGTTTGAATGGGTGTTATGATGCTGACTACTTTGTTCGTCAGAGGTTCTGATTTGAACTGCTGAATCAAAAGATCGTAACCTGTTCTAACTTGAATGGCTAAATCTTTTGCCGAGTTCTTGTCTTTAATATAACGTTCGCATTTAATCGGCGCAAAAATAACCATCCGGGGAGATTCTAAGTCTTGATACGCCTTTTTAAATAAGTCTTTAATTTGCGAAGGACGATTGATTTTTTCGTGATATTTCCCCTTACGTTCCATCAAAGCGGGGGTATCAATGGCAATTAAAACGACGGCTGAATCACGGACTAATTCTGCTAGAAACTTCTTTTCGGCTGCGGTGGCTTTAGTTTCGTGATACCCTCCGGGATAGTCGCAAAACCGCAGTTGTAGGGAGGGAGTTGTGCCTTTTTTTCCCAGTCCAAAAGTGAAAGATCGTAATGATTCTGGCCCTGCGATCGCTTCTGTTCCTTGGATTCCATGTCGTCCTTTGGCTTCAAAAACATCTAATAAGCTTTTTAATTCAATCAAACGATCTTGGAGAATTGCTGCACTTTCGTCGTCGGGAGTAAGCTGTAAATCGGTCAAACCAATATTACTTTCAAATTGTTCGTAAATGGCAGTGAGGAGGGTTGTTTTCCCAACTCCTGTAGGCCCAAGCATGGTAATTTGTAGTTCTTGCATAAAATAATATCCTTAGTCTAAAAATTGGAAAGCAGAGATTTGATTTTCTGTGGTAGCACGTTGTACTAAATTGAGCCATTCGCGACGAGTTCGAGTGCGATCGCTTAATTCTTGAAATTCGTTAGACCACACTTGCGATCGCATTTCTTCTAGGAAGATTTGCCAATCACTTTTGACTCCTTTTGCGCGTAATACTCGGTCAATAAATTCTTCAACAATGGCAAAAGCGGCTTGATTGGGTTCTATTAATAAGTCATCTAATACTGTCTCGCAACGATAAACGGTTTCGGCTTGCAATGAAGTTAAACAAGATAAAATTTCTGGAGAGGAGGGACTATCGGAAAGAGTATACGATTTATCATCAGGGGTTAAGCGATCTAAATGCTGACGAATGCGATGTTGAATTAAGCCTCGATAAGATATTTCAAAGTCTGCTAAAATCGTGAAGCCGAGTTTGAGTTGCGGTAAATTGTCGGGAATTAAAGTAGCGATTTCGTGGATGAATGTTACCTCTCGTACTGGCGTTAATGTTCCTAACTTTCCTTGCTCAATTAGAATTTTGGCGACCTTGAGTTTGAGTTTTTCAATGCTTTGCTTGAGTCCTTCATCCAAAAACAAAAACTGTTTGGATAGATGAGCGCGAACTTCGTTTAAATATTGATTGTAGGCAATATCATAAGACCCTACTTCATTGCGTCGCAGTTGAATTTCGGCTTCGGTGGGTAATCCGGGGTTATCTCGACAATTCTGTAAAGCTGCTTTAACGTGCTGTTTGAAATTGTCATCCTGCATATCGCGAAACTCGCGCAATTCGAGCAACAATTCCTCTAAACCATTAGTCAAGTCTTGCCAAACTCGATCGAATAATTGCAGAAATTGTGGAAACCAGTTATCTGATTTTTCAGCTTGGGATAAAGCATTTTTCGCCTTAGCTAATTCTAACGCGATCGCGCTTTGCAATTCTGTCAAACTGTCTTGACGCAGGGTAGCATAACGCTTATCCAAAGCTGTAATATTATCCCGCAGATAATTCAACACTTGGTCTAAAACTTGACCTGCTTCTGCTGTATCCGCGCAGTTAGCAATAACGTGCTGAACTACATCAATATGATTCTCAGTCCGACTATTGGCTAAGTCTTGACAGTTGTGCCAATTATCACCATTTTTTGAGTTTTGATGGGTACGATTCAGGACTAAAAATGACCATAAATGAATTGGTAAATCAATTAAAGCACTGTGAGCCGTATCGTACAATTTCACATCATAATCTGCCCAATAATCCCCCGAAGATTTTGGCATTCGCACAAAAATTACCGCATCTACATCTCGTCCCAAAGCTTTGACTAAACGTTCTTCATCCCCAATTCCCGTATCTCCTAAACCTGGCATATCTACGAGAGCAACTTGACCGATTTCTGAATTAGGAAAGGGGCAAATAATTTTAACTTCTTTAACTGCTAAATAATTAAAGAAAATTCGTTGACCCTCTAGCGTATCTTGTGCCACATATTGACGGATTTCCTCTTTCGCAATTTGACGCGGAGAAGCAGAACCAATTAAGTCTTTATAGTGGGGTAAATGCTGATGATAACGCTGTAAATGGGCGTACATTGCCCTAGATTCTGCCGAATTTAACTCAGTTGGTAGTTCGGGTAAATCGCTATTCGCAAAAGCATCTAAAGTGACGGGTTTCGGGCTTAAATGCAGCTTATCGTAATAAGGAGCAAGGACATTTTCGATGAAATCGCGATCGCTATAAAAATAAACTTCCCCGTGAGTTTCTGCCTGGGGAGAATGGTAAATCGTGCTGCGAACTCCGGTACAATGTTGGCGATCGCCATCGGGAATTTCTGCTGTGGTTAACCCCGTCAAACTTTGCAGAAAACGGCTTTTTCCTTGACGCGCTCGCCCCACTACGCCAATATTAAGGGTATTACGATTCATGCGGTTTTTCAGCTTATCCAGGGCGAATAATTCCGTTTGAATTGTACGGGTAAGGATAGTAGAATCGAGAGCTTGTAACTGACCTAAAACCTGCTCATCTTTAACTTTCTGGAGTAAGGTATCTCGCTGTTGCTGAAGTTGCTCTAAAGTGGTAGCCAGCGATCGCAAGTTCTCTTCTACTTGTACAATTTTAGCGACGAAGGGGCGGCGTTTAGCGAGAATTTCGGCGATTTGAGTCGTGCGATTAGCGTTCATAAATATTTTTAGCTCGGAATTATAAGATTTACAATACCTTGTCGTGTAAAATTTGGGACTGATAAACCCGAAATTTCATTCCCTCAATGGTTAATCTCGGAAAAAGCTGATATTACCAATATCGCATTTTTAGCTTTGTGCGTCATTTTAAATCTTAAACACTGACAATCAATACCCCTCCGCAAGTTACCATAAAAGATAGACTTGGTGGGTTCAAACAACTATGCTGTCTTTTAGTGCAAGCGATCGCGAAACCAATTATCGGGGGTTAACTGCGGAGGAAGTCGCAGCCAGTCGCCAAAAGTACGGGGAAAACGTCATTAGTTCCCGCGAAACACAACCGTGGTGGCAATTATATCTCGAAAAGTTTGAAGACCCGATTATTCGTATTTTAACCATTGCGGCGGGAATTGCGATCGCGGTGGGAGTAACGAGGGGCGATTATGTCGAAAGTTTGGGAATTATTGCGGCAATTTTGTTAGCAACAACTCTCGCTTTTATTAACGAATATAAAGCCGATCGAGAGTTTGAAATTCTCAACCAAGTTTACGACGATGAAATGGTAAGGGTATTGCGAGAAGGGGCTTGGAAAATGATTCCTCGACGGGAAGTCGTAGTGGGGGATTTAGTATATATTGAACAAGGTCAAGAAATACCCGCCGATGGTGAGATTCTCGAAGCAGTTTCTTTACTCATTGACCAAGCTAAAATTACGGGGGAATCCGAACCCGTCCAGAAGTTTTCGCTAGGCGATCCTAATGCTTCTTCTCAACAAGAAGAAACTTATCCAGTTTATAACTTATATCGCAGCACTTTAGTCGATCAAGGTCACGGTTTATTAAGGATTGAAGCGGTAGGCGATCGTACTGAAATTGGTAAGATTGCTGACGCGATCGCGACGATTGAAAGCAACAAAGATACACCCCTCAATCAACAATTAGAGAAACTTAGTCAACTTATTGGGGTAGTGGGTTTAAGCGTTGCCGTTTTGATTTTTGGCGCTTTATTAATTCGAGACTTTCTCACAGGAGAAATCGCCATAACTCCGGCTCAAAATTACGTTTTATTCGCGATTCTCTTTGCCAGTATTATTGCTTTAATCCCCGTGTGGTTGCCCGTAGCTTATGATGGCTTGCAGTTAGCCGGAAAACCTACCGAACCGCCAGAGTGGTTAGAAAGTAACTGGATTTGGTTGCAAATGGCGGGAATTGCGGGAGTATTTCTCTTTTTAGCTTGGGGATTGGGAGCGATCGCGCATTTCCTCCCTCAAGAAGGTACTCCCTGGCTCGATCGCACTGTAGGGACGGCATTGCTACAATACTTCATGGTAGCCGTAACCATTATTGTCGTCGCCGTTCCCGAAGGTTTGGCCATGAGTGTTACCCTGTCTCTCGCCTATAGCGTGCGTAAAATGGCGGCAAGTAACAATTTAGTGCGACAAATGCACGCTTGCGAGACAATTGGGGCAGCTACGGTGATTTGTGCCGATAAAACCGGGACACTGACTCAGAACAAAATGCGAGTGCAGGAAGTCGGATTTCCGGGGCTACAATCCCATAAAGTTGCTGAGGTGAAATTTGCCCAAAACCTAATTGCAGAGGCGATCGCGTCTAATAGTACCGCCGAATTGGAATATTTCCCAGACCAACCCCCGCAAGTTATTGGCAATCCCACCGAAGGCTCGCTATTGTTGTGGTTAGACGAGCAAAACTTAGACTACCAAACTTATCGCGATCGCTTTCAGTTTCAATTCCAGTCGTCCTTTTCCACCGAGAAAAAATACATGACGACTCTCGGTATCTCTGCGGTAACTGCAAAAGATATCATTCACGTTAAAGGCGCACCAGAAGTCGTTTTAAACTACTGTTCCCATATTTTGACCGAATATGGCGAATTTCCTCTGGCTCACAGCGAACCAATCCTCAAAGCTTTGCAACAGTACCAAGAACGAGGAATGCGAACCCTCGGCTTTGCCTACTCCAACCTCTCTCACAACTTAATTGACGACACCGAAAACTCTGGCTTGCAACACTTAACCTGGTTGGGTTTCGTGGCAATTTCCGATCCCTTGCGAAAAGAAGTCAAAAACGCGATCGCCTCTTGCCTCCAAGCCGGAATTAACCTCAAAATGGTAACAGGGGATTGTGCCGCCACTGCCCTCGAAATTGCCCGTCAAATCGGCTTGTGGACAGAAAACGATCCCCACCCTGCCTACACCCATTTAAGCGGCTCAGAGTTCCGGGAAATGCCCGATCCCGTCGCTTTAGAAGCAGTCAAACATCTCAAAGTTTTGTCCCGCGCCATTCCCCTCGACAAACTACGTTTAGTGCAACTCCTGCAAAACCAAGGAGAAGTCGTGGGACTCACCGGAGACGGCACGAACGACGCAGCCGCCCTCAAACAAGCTAGAGTAGGATTAGCAATGGGGAGTGGCACCGCGATCGCCAAAGAAGCCAGCGACATTATTTTACTCGATGACTCCTTCCAAAGTATCGTCAACGCCATCATTTGGGGGCGATCGCTTTACCAAAATATCCAACGATTTATCCTCTTTCAACTTACCATCAACGTCGTCGCCCTCGGTATCGCCCTACTCGGCCCTTTCATCGGCATTTCCCTACCCCTTACCGTCCCGCAAATGCTCTGGGTGAACCTGATAATGGACACCTTTGCCGCCCTAGCCCTAGCCGCCGAACCCCCCCACGACGACGTACTGCAACAGCCTCCACGCCCCACCAACGCCTTTATTATTTCTCAGGGGATGATGCGAAATATCCTCTCGGTGGGCTTAATTTTCCTGAGCTTTTTGACCGGATTCTTGCTTTATCTGCAACAAGACGGCATGACCCCCAGAGAACTCTCAATTTTCTTCGCTGTCTTCGTTTTCCTGCAATTTTGGAATCTTTTTAACGCTCGCTGTCTCGGTTTGACGCAATCGGCATTTAAAGGATTATGGCAGAATTGGGGCTTCATCGCGATCGCGTCAGCCATTTTCCTCGGTCAAATCCTCATTATCCAATACGGCGGCACTGTCTTTAGAACCGTTCCCCTCTCCCTCACAGATTGGCTCATCATTATCAGCAGTACCTCAATTGTGTTATGGGTAGGAGAGATTTGGCGGCTTTATTTGGGCAGTAGTTTCGGGCAATCGGCAATCGGCAGTCGGCAGTAGTTTTTGGGCAGTAGGCATTAGGCAGTGGGCAGTAGTTTCGGGCAATCGGCAATCGGCAATCGGCAGT
>JAWQFT010000034.1:0-39678 GCA_035968055.1 Jaaginema sp. PMC 1080.18
ACCCCAAGATGAGGACGACCAGGACGAGGAAGAAGAAGACCAGGACGAAGAAGAAGAAAAAGAACAAGAACCGCCTAGCATCCCGGAGGAATTTATTTTCGACTCTGAGGGGGTGATTCTTGACCCTAGCGTGTTGTATTTCGCACAAATGGCGCAAAAACAGGGAACTTCTGGCAGTCGTAGCCTGATTTTCTCCGACGATCGCGGGCGTTATATTAAACCCATGTTACCCAAGGGGAAGGTGCGACGAGTGGCGGTAGATGCGACTCTCCGGGCTGCGGCCCCTTACCAAAAATCCCGCCGGGAACGCTATCCCGACCGCAAGGTTATCGTCGAACAAAGCGACCTCCGGGCAAAACGGTTAGCCCGTAAAGCCGGGGCGTTGATTGTCTTTGTGGTGGATGCTTCCGGGTCGATGGCGTTGAATCGGATGCAGTCGGCGAAAGGGGCGGTAATGCGTCTCCTGACGGAAGCTTACGAAAACCGCGATGAAGTGGCTTTGATTCCCTTCCGAGGGGAACAAGCGGAAGTATTACTACCGCCGACTCGTTCAATTTCCATGGCCCGCAATCGCCTGGAACGCTTGCCCTGTGGCGGTGGGTCGCCTTTAGCCCACGGTTTGACTCAGGCGGTTCATGTGGGGATGAATGCCCAGATGTCCGGGGATATTGGGCAGGTGGTGATTGTAGCGATTACCGATGGTCGCGGTAACATTCCCTTAGCGCGATCGCTCGGCGATCCCCTACCCGAAGGCGAAAAGCCGGATATTAAGGGCGAATTATTGGAGATTGCGGCAAAAGTGCGGGCGACTGGTTTCAAACTGCTGATTATCGATACCGAGCGCAAGTTTGTGTCTACTGGCTTTGGTAAGGAGTTAGCCCAACAAGCCGGGGGGCAATATTATCAACTACCTAAAGCTACCGATACCGCGATCGCAGCCATGACCAAAGACGCGATCGCATCGGTAAAATAAATTGGTTGTTTGTTGTTTGTTATTGGTTATTGGGTTCGTGGTAGTTCAGTGGCACATTTTCTCGATAATTCGCTGGTTTTCGTTATTAGTTATGGGTGAGGTTAAGTACAAAAAATCCCAGAATTGGTCATTGGTAACTGGTAATTGGTCATTTTTCCCCACTGCCTACTGCCCAAAACACTGATTACTGATTACTGATTACTGATTACTGAAAAAAATGGCTTTCTTCCAAAAAGACGAACAACTCAACACCACCGGAAACGCGATAATTGAAGAAGTGCGATCGCGTTTTCCCGGTCTAGCCCCCGACCAAATCGCCGCCACCTGGATCGTCTACGATCGCCCTATAATCGCCAATACCGGGGGCGCGATCGCCTTTGAAGAGTTCTGGCAATATCCCGTCCGGGGCTTTCATTATCGCGGCGTAGAACGCATTTATCCGGCGAGTGTGGTCAAGTTATTCTACTGGGTGGCAGTTCACGAATGGCTCGATAAAGCCATGATTTCGCCCTCAATCGAACTCGATCGCGCCCTACAAGATATGATTATCGAGTCCAGCAATGATGCCACCAGTTTAGTTGTAGATGTTCTCAGTGGCACGACCAGCGGCCCGGAATTGCCTCCCGGACCGTTTGAAACCTGGAAGTATCAGCGCAACATCGTTAACCGCTATTATCAATCTCTGCAATGGCCGGAGTTAGATAGTATCAATGTCAATCAAAAAACCTGGGGTGATGGCCCCTACGGTCGCGAACGGGCTTTTGTGGGGGAAATGATGGACAATCGCAATATGCTAACCACTAACGCTGTTGCCCGTTTGTTACACGCTATTGTTGGGGGTGTGGCGGTATCCAGCGAGCGATCGCAAACCATGATGAAATTGCTACAACGAGACTTAAACGCCCCAGAACCCCCTCTCGGCGAAGAAAATCAAGTCCAAGGCTTTTTCGGGTCGGGACTCCCCTCAGAAGCCCGTCTATGGTCAAAAGCAGGTTGGACATCTCAAGTTCGTCACGATGCCGCTTACATCGAATTACCAGATGGTTTGCCTTTTTTGCTAGTTGTCTTTATCCAAAGCAAGCAATACAGCCAAAATCGCGAAATCTTGCCTTTTCTCGCCCATTCTTTTGTGGAGGCGATGGCCAGGGGAGAGTCGGCAATTGGCAGTCGTGAAGGAGGGGGAAGGATTTAGGCAGTAGGTCTTGGGCAGTAGTTTTGGGCAGTAGGGATTGGTTTTTGGGCAGTCGGCAGTAGTTTTGGGCAGTGGGCAGTCGGCAATCGGCAATCGGGGGGGAGTTGAATTTATGCCCCTCCAAAAATTTTAGAAACTTGGCTTTACAGCAGACTCTTAAAATGGCTCAACGCTAGAATGTACTAGGGTTTCAGGCTCAAGAATTAAAATTAAGTTTCAAAGAGAGTTTTGGAGATGTTTAATGCAATATCGGCGCTTTGGTCGTACTAATCTACCGCTTTCTGTGTTTTCTTTGGGGACGATGCGCTGTTTGAGTTCGCCAGAAGTCGCTTGTCAAACTGTCCAAAAGGCTGTGGCTTTGGGGATCAATCATCTTGAAACAGCCCAAGGTTACGGGATGAGTGAGGTGTATCTCCAGCAAGCCTTACAACAGCTAAGTCCGTCGGCGCGGGAAAAACTCTACATTACAACCAAATTGCCGCCAACGCCAGATGCTAGGACGATGACTCAGGGAATTGAGGCTTCTTTGCAACGGTTGGGGGTGGATTGTATTGATAATTTTGCCCTACACGGTGTGAATACTGCCGAACATCTGGCATGGCTAAAAGATTCTAGCGGTTGTATGCAGGCGATTGAAGCAGCAACTAGGGCAGGAAAGATTCGTTTTGTCGGTTTTTCGACTCATGGGCCTTTAGAAATTATTTTAGAAGCAATTGAGACGGATTTATTTGATTTTGTCAATTTGCATTATTATTATTTTTGGCAGCGAAATGAGGCCGCGATCGCCCTCGCCAAAGCCAAGGATATGGGGGTGTTTATTATTTCCCCAGCCGATAAGGGCGGTCAACTCTACAATCCCCCAGACAGTCTCAAACAGTTGTGTGCGCCTTTTTCCCCTTTACAGCTTAATTATCGCTTTTTGTTGAGCGATCGCCGGATTACTACCCTCAGCGTCGGGGCTGCTAATCCAAGGGAACTCCACGAACCCCTGAGTTATGCTGATAACGACGGCATCCTCACTGCTGCCGAACAAGCCGCCTTCAAGCGCCTCGAAAGTCACGCTGAGAAGCAACTAAAAGGCGATCGCTGTCGTCAATGCTATCAATGTTTACCTTGTCCAGAAACAATTAACATTCCCGAAGTGTTGCGGCTGCGAAATCTCGATGTTGCTTATGATATGCGCGATTTTGGTCAATATCGCTACGGTATGTTTGAAAATGCCGGCCATTGGTTCTGGGGACGCAAAGGGTCTCGCTGTACCGATTGTGGAGACTGTTTGCCTCGCTGTCCCGAAAATCTCGATATTCCCGCGTTACTGCGCGATACCCATCAACGGTTAAAGGGATCGCCCCGTCGCCGTTTGTGGGGCTAAATTGGACGTTACCGCCAGATTTTAAGATGATGAGACGATCTCCCTATTTAATCTTAGCCGCGATCGCCTGGGGGTTTTTCCCAATAGGCGCGATCGCCCAAACTCCCGATTCCGAAACAGCGCCAAAACCCGCTAAATTCGCCGAACGATGCGTTCTCGACCCCAATACTTTCACAGACGAGGGCTTACCGGGAATTGAAAATACAATTACGGCTTTTTCTTTCAACCCGGATACGATGACTCAACCGAGTTTGTGGTGGGCAGCAGCACAGTTTAGTCCGAATAAAATGATTGATAATTGGTCAGCCCATTTGGTCGAACGCAACATTAAGTTAGTGGTGAATCGACAGCTTTGGTCGAGTTTAAATTATATCGGCCACTACAGTTTTATTCACCATTTCGGCACGGTTGCCAGGGATTATGGCTATGATTTGTATTTGTTCGATCGACAAGAGAATTGTTTGGCCAGTTACACTTGCGATCGCGATACTACTTCCGTGAGTTGCGATATCGAATTTGACCCTACTTTACGCCGTCGTTTTGATTTGTGATGCAAACGCGATCGCGGTACATTTAAGATGCTGCATTTTTTAAAAAAATTCTGTATTTAAACTCACAAAACCGTTAGGGAAATTTCAACCGATTGACTGGGGATTTGAGATTTGTCTTTCCATTGATAGAAGTCACGAATTTATAAATTCGCTAATCTTACATTATTGTACTCCTCAAGATTTAATAACTCAGATATTCGCTCCTAAACTGGCGTTAGGACGATATTTTGAGTTCATAGGAGAAACAATCAATATTCGCGTTTTTTAGCTTCTCGTTGACCGAGACAAAAAGCTAACGCGATCGCCAAATCAATGCGAAAAGCATTCTTTTAAACATTTGTCGTAAACCCGTTATTCAAAAATAATTTATGTCTAAAGAAAATAACATTACAAAACCTGTTGATAACTCCATGTCTGACGCTGTTGCAGAAACAAATGAGAGCGAACCAGTAACTCGTCCTCCTCTCAATCGTACCGAAGTTAGCGATCGCAATACCCGCATCGGGGCAGTTATCGCAGAAAATAATCGTTTTTCTGGGATGGAAAATGCCCCCACCGCAGGCGATCTCGAAACTGATGCTTATCAAGCTCAAGTCGTCGGAGAAGAAGCAGCAGGTGGTACAACCCCAACTCCCGCTCAAAATAATGTAGACGATCTCGGTGCTGATTTAGGAGTCGAACTCGCCGATTCTGAAGCCGTCCAAATGACAGCAAAACTAGAACGTCGCGACGAGGAACGCTGGCAACTCGATCCTGCTTCTGCGGAAGATCGTTAACCATTCTCCAAGCTGTCGCAACTCAATCAACATCTACAGCAAAATGTAACTTTCGGCACTTCTTCTACTTTTTCCAATCAGCAGCTTCTTATCCTAAAAAGTTAGTTTCATCAGGGTACAAAATACTATTACTTCAGTTTTAATATCGGTAATAATAGGGACTTAAAGCAATCATTCAATAATCATTACACTGGTTATCGAGAAATAGCCTTAATTCTCTTCAATTACGATTACATTAGGGTTTGCTTCTGACAAGAAAAGGTAAAGTTACGATTATCTCGATCGTTGACCCCCTTCTTTTTTCCCTATTTAACTTGAGGCTTACTAAGTATAAATTATGAACCTTAAAATTCTCTTACCTACTGAAGTTTTACTCGACCTAGAAGTTACTAAAATCACAGCGAAAGCCAATAACGAAACTTTTTGTTTATCCTCCAATCACACCGACTTTGCTATTGCTTTAGTGCCAAGTATCTTATCCTTTGAAGCCGATTGCCACTCTCCCATGTTTGTCGCTATCAACGAAGGATTACTCTTCAAATCCGGCTCAGAAGTATTAGTGGCGACGATTCAAGCCGTTTGGGGAGGCGACCTTAAACAACTTCAGCAAGCGGTCGAATCCAAATTTCTAGAAAACAGCCGGGTAGCAGTATAGCACTCTTTAACCCCGGAGGAGCAGCCTCTAACCAGAAGATTAATACAAATTCATACTTTGGAGAGATGAAGAAAGCATTAACGCTAAGTTAAGATGCTTGCACAAACTGGTTCGCACCCATAAATTACTCGCTTTTAAATCAAACCACTGAAGCATTCGTATTCAGTTTTGAGATAACTGCATATCCAAACCCGGAGGTCAATAAAAACGTCAATGTTCAACCTATTTAAAAACAATTATAAAACTGCCAACGCGATCGCAGTCGTAGCTCTGGCAATGAGTGTCGGACTAGGTGCTTGTTCCTCAGAAGAAGAAGCCATGAGTCCCGAAAGCCCCGAAACTACTGTAGAAGATGTGGCTGAAGAACCCGAAGAAGTCGCGGGGGAACAAGTAGAAGTCATGGGGGAAGTTGAGGAAATTCTTTCTGACAATACCTTCCGTCTTCAAGAAGATGGCGAAGTTATCGATGATGACTCTATCTTAGTCATTGATGTAGCAGGAACAGAACCAATTAGCGAAGACCAAGAAGTGCGCGTTATGGGTGAAGTGCGGACTTTAGTCATCGCAGATGTTGAAAAAGAATATAACCTGACATGGGATGCAGATATCCGCAAGCAAATTGAAGCTGAATACGAAGGAAAACCCGTTCTTATTGCTGAATCAACCATGATGGTTGAACCCGGAGAAGATGCAGGGGAAACTGAATCAGCACAATAGATTCGCTCCTTGGTAATTTGTGCCAAAATTCTTAAGCCAGCAAAAGATTCGACTTTTGTTGGCTTTTTTGCTAAGAACTTTTTAGTTTCGCAATACTCCAACGCGAACAGTTAGGAAAATACTGATTGTCTTGTACTTGAAAAATCGACAAATTTCAGATGAGCAATTCTTGGCAAACTCCCCACAGTGGCTATCATTGGGATGGCAGTCGCGATCGCTTCTTTGAAGGTTGGTATTATCGCGTCACTCTCGAAAGCATTGCCCAAACCTTTGCTTTCATGTACTCTATTGAAGACCCCAGGGGCGGTCAACTCCACAGTGGGGGGGCGGCTCAGATTTTAGGCCCCGACGATGAGTATTTTTGTCGTACTTTTCCCGATACAACTGCATTTTGGGCAAAATCTGAGACATTAGCTTTGGGACATTGGCGGACGAATGACCCGAAAATTGCCCCAGAATACCTCGATCCTGATGATTTTGAGCAAAAAGGACTCGAAGGCTATCAAGCTACAGCTACCCTCAATCAAGGCTATTTGAGCGATCCTAGCCGCAGCCTCGATTATCGCTGGCGTTACCAAATTCAGCCCCTGTACGGTTGGGGAAAACCCGATGAAGACCAAAAATCAACGGCGGGTTGGCTGTCCTATTTTCCTATTTTTGAACCGGGTTGGCAAATCTTGATGGCTCACGGTTTGGCAACGGGGTGGATCGATTGGCAAGGGAAACGTTACTTTTTCCAAGATGCTCCCGCTTATAGCGAGAAAAACTGGGGTAAATCTTTCCCGCAAAAGTGGTTTTGGTTAAATTGCAACAGTTTTGACGGAATACCAGACTTAGCTTTGACGGCGGGTGGAGGCAAGCGCGGGGTATTGTGGTGGACGGAATCGGTAGCGTTGATTTGCTTTCACTACCAAGGAGAATTTTACGAATTTGTGCCGTGGAATTCGCGGGTGAGTTGGCAAATTGAGCCTTGGGGAAAATGGCAAATGCAAGCCCGAAAAGAGGGGTTTGAGGTGGAGTTAATCGGGACGACAGCACAACCGGGAACGCTTTTGCGCGCACCGACGGAGGAAGGTTTACAGTTCTGCTGTCGCGATACGATGCGGGGCGATCTACGCTTGATTTTACGCGATCGCGCTGGCCATACCCTCCTCGATGCAACTAGCTCGTTGTGCGGCTTAGAAGTGGGGGGCAGTCCTTGGCAGGAAACCTGGCTCAAAAGTTAATTTTCCGACCAACTAGCATAAGGATAACGAGCTAAATAAGAGTTAAAATAACGGGCATCCTGAGAGACTTCTTTGCCGATCCAGGGTGGCAAGTCGATCGCGTCTGCTTCGCTGTGTAACTCAACTTCGGCTAAAATTAAGCCTTGGTTTTCCCCGTGAAACTCATCTACTTCCCACACCTTATCGCCGATAGGGATACGATAGCGGGTTTTTTCGATCAAAGGACGATAACACAGGGTATCGAGCATTGCGGCGGCTTCTGGGAGGGGAATGGTATATTCGTATTCGGGGCGAGAATGGCCTTGGGTTTTGCCCTTGATGGTCAAAAAAGCGCGATCGCCCGCCACCCGCACTCGGACTGTACGATTGGCTTCTGTACAAAGATATCCTTGACGATACAGCACTCCTTGGGCTAAACCGCGCCAGTCTTCACTATTGACGAGAAATTTGCGTTCGATTTCAATGGGCATTTTTGCAGTTATCAGCGATTAAGGGGCAGTTTTTTTCAGTTATCAGTCAACAGCATCTAAGGGGCAGTAGGGATTGGGCAATAGGGATTGGGGGGGGAGTGGAAATTTTGCCCCAGAAAGGAGGTCAGAAACTTTGGCCTATGGGGTAGACTCTAAAAAAGACTCAAAGCTAGACCGGATAAGCATTACAGCCTAAAAAAGTAAATTTAAGTTTCTGGAGAGTCATCAATGTTTTGGGCAGTGGGCAGTGGGGAAAGAGATTGGGGCAGTCGGCAATCGGCAATCGGGGGGATTGAGGATTTTGTCTCAGATTGAGGCAAATTGCTAAACTAGAAAGCTGCGATCGCTATTCTCTAAGTTACAGAAGTTTGGGTTAACCCTACACAATAATTTATGATTCAATCGGCTTGGCAAAATTTGACGCTTTCTCGCCTTCCGGCTTATCGCTGGCGTACTGGTAGCTATTTGTGGCGTTGTGTGGCTTTTGTGAGTCAATGGCGCGATGGCAGTTGGCTGTTGACTTATGGTGGCGAAGCGTTGGCGATCGCGCTGATCGGTATTGTTTTAATTGTAGGGCCGTTTGTTTCTACGGCGTTGATTGGGGTGTTATTGTTGGCGATGGGGGCGTATTGGGCGCTCATTACCCTGACTGACCGCGATAGTATGGGTTACGGCGTGACTCCGATTCATTATCTCGTATTTTTGTATTGGGCGATCGCGGCTTTGGCAACAGCATTTTCTCCCGTCGAACGAGCAGCTTTATCGGGGTTGGTGATTCTGACTCTTTATTTATTTTTATTTTTACTATCTGCTCAAGTTTTGCGATCGCCCTCAACTCGGAATTGGACAATCGCGATTTTTCTGTTGGTGGCTTTGTTGGTGAGTGCTTACGGGATACGTCAAGAAATCTACGGAGTCGAACAATTAGCTACTTGGAATGACCCAGAATCGTTGTTAGCGGACGATACGCGGGTGTATAGTTATCTGGGCAATCCTAATTTGTTAGCCAGCTATTTGTTACCGGCAATTGCCCTAAGTGGGGCTGCGTTGTTTGTCTGGCCGAAATGGTTACCTAAAGCCCTAGCAGGAACTATGCTTTTTTGCAATCTGGCTTGTTTATATTACACCGACAGTCGCGGCGGTTGGTTGGCGGCGTTGGCTTTGTTATTGACCTTTGGGGGCTTGTTATATTATTGGTGGCGCGATCGCTTGCCTTTGTTTTGGCAAACTTGGTTATTGCCTCTGGTTTTAGGAGGATTTGCCGTTTTGCTGTTGGGGGCGATCGCAGTGGTTGAACCCCTGAGACTGCGGGTGATGAGCATTTTTGCAGGTCGGGAAGATAGCAGCAACAATTTCCGAATTAATGTGTGGGATGCCGTATTTCGCATGATTGGCGATCGCCCCGTTTTCGGCATTGGCCCCGGTCACGATGCCTTTAATGCCGTATATCCGTTATACATGAAAACGGGTTACACGGCGCTGAGTGCTTATTCAATTTACCTCGAACATATTGTCGAAATGGGCTTTTT
This sequence comes from Jaaginema sp. PMC 1080.18, assembly GCA_035968055.1. Lineage (GTDB taxonomy): Bacteria > Cyanobacteriota > Cyanobacteriia > Cyanobacteriales > Spirulinaceae > Jaaginema. The sequence goes on from JAWQFT010000034.1 coordinate 9,462, forward strand.
GGGCTTTGGGGCGTTTTTGTGGCTGATTGTAGTGACGTTCAATCAAGGGGCTTTGGCTTTGAGGGCTTTACAAATGCAAAATCGGGTGCAAGGATTTTGGTTAATCGGCGCGATCGCAGCAACGGTAGGCTTACTGGCTCACGGTTTGTTTGATACTGTATGGTATCGTCCGCAAATTCATTGTTTGTGGTGGTTGATGTTAGGTTTGATTGCCAGTTTTTACCCCACAATTATCCGCAAACAAGACTCCCTATCGTGATTTTACCAATTGCAATTATTGCGTTTCAAATTATCGCTTTGCTCATGAGTATCGCGATCGAAGCTTATTGGTTGCGGAAGCGCTTAAATTGGCCTCGTCAACAAAGCGTTCAGTATGCCAGTGCCGCCAATTTAATTGCTTGTGTCATGTTATGGTTGTTTGTGTTTATCTTTGAAGGGCAACTTCCCCAATGGTTGCGCTTTAAACTGATTCGCTTTATTTTATTTAGCAGTCCCTTTGAATCTATTGATGAGTGGTCAATTGAACCGATATTTATTTTGGGTTTAATTGTGACTTATGTGGTGGTTTGTTTTACCAAAGTTAAAGTTTTAGATATTCTCAAAGTGTCCAGTCAACCCCTCACAGATTTGACCGAAGTAGAAGCAATTGAAGCCACACCGAGTTTTGTATTGCGAGCGCGTTTGGCTTTTAGTCAAGAAGATGAAGCCAAAAATAGAACCGTATTTTTAGCTAACTTATTTAGTTTTGGAGCGGTTTTGGGATTAATGTTTTTACAGTTATTATTTAACGACTAAATTGCCGACAATAAGCGCCAGCATTCAGTGGCGATCGCGAAATTTTCGCGCGCGCGAATGACAACAACTCCTATAGTAGAATCAGGGGTAGAAATTTCTGCATCGACGGGATTTTCTTGATTTTTCGCCTCATCCAACTCCAAGCCCAAATTTGCAAAAGCTTGACAAGTTTGTTGGCGAATTTCGGGACTATGCTCTCCCAATCCCCCCGTAAATACCAAAGCATCCAAACCGCCTAATACCCCAAACATTGCCCCCACTTGACGACGCAAGCGGTGTACATAAACGTCAAAGGCCAGTTGCGCTTGCAGATTACCCTCCTGAATCGCGGCTAAAATGAGTCGGAGATCGTGGCTAATTCCCGATACTCCCTTCAACCCCGATTCTTGATTGAGCAGGTGATTCAAATCTTCAACCTGCTCTCCCTGGCGCAATAAATGGACGAGAATGCCCGGATCGATCGAACCCGACCTGCTCCCCATCATCACCCCTTCCAAGGGCGTGTAGCCCATTGTGGTATCGATACAAACCCCTTTTTGGACAGCAGCTAGGGAAGCCCCATTACCCAGATGACAGGTTATTAAGTTTTGGGGCGATTTGCCCAGAATTTGCACGATGCGTTGGCTGCTGTATTGATGCGAAATACCGTGAAAACCGTAGCGACGAATTCCCTGCTCGAAAAAGCGGTAAGGAATCGGGTAAACAGCCGCTTTTTGAGGAATTGTGCTGTGAAACGCCGTGTCAAATACGGCAAATTGAGGAATATCTGGTAACTTTTGTCTGAGGGCTTGAATTCCCTGCAAATTGATGGGATTATGTTCGGGAGCAAGGGGAATGAGGGACGCGATCGCCGTCTCCACTTCCGAGGTAATTTGCACTGCTTCTCGGTACTTTGCACCTCCATGTACCACTCGATGTCCCACCCCATCAATTTCTGCCAGGGATTGAATAACTTGGGTTTCTCCTTGGTATAAAGTATCGAGGAGTTTTGCGATCGCCGTTTCACGATTTTGACTTGACAATTCTTGTTCTAATTTTGCCCCCGATTGACAAGTAATGCTCATTTGCGCGGTGTCGTTTTTTTGCCAATCAATTTGACCTTCCCAAAGAGGCACAATGGGTTGGTTGGGTAAGGGATTTTCGAGTTGGTAAAGAGCGCTTTTTTGGCTGCTCGATCCAGCATTTAAAACCAGAATTTTCATGATTTAATCGCAATAAATATTACTGGTTTGTACTCAAAGCTTTCGGTCTGTTATTAGTTATTAGTTATTAGTTTGTTCGTCATCCTCCAATTTCCCCGTAACTGATGACTGATGACTGTTGACTGATAACTGAAAACCCTCCTCCCTCTCTGCCAATACTGGAGGAACGGGATCGTAACCCCCCGGATGAAAAGGATGACAGCGACAGATTCGTTGGACAGCTAAACGACTGCCCTGTAGCGTACCATGACGGGCGATCGCCTCGATAGCAAACTCCGAACAAGTGGGATAAAAACGACAAGCCGGAGGCAAAAGTGGGGAAATAAACTGCTTATAACCTTTAATTAAGCCAATTAAGAGAATTTTCATTTTTTGAACCCCATCGCCTACAGTATTACTTAAGAAAACTTGCTATGTTATCGCCAAAGTCAAGTATAAAGAACCATCTTTTTGAGGCAGAATTAAGTGACAATCCTCCCAATTTTCCCCTTACCTTACTGCCTACTGCTTCCTATTCACTCCCTCTTGGGTTTGGATTCACCCCTGCCTTTTCCCCTGAGCCTGACGATAGTTGCTGGCTTTTTAGGAACGATTATTTTGTTAGCGGAAGTCATTAACCGCTTGAGTGCGACTGGGGTAGAAGTAACTCGTAAAATCGTCCATATCGGTGCGGGTAACGTCATTTTACTCGCTTGGGGGTTGGGAATTCCGGCTTGGATCGCGATCGCGGCGGCGGTGATTGCCAGCCTTGTTGCTATTATCTCTTACTATCTGCCGATTTTACCCAGTATCAATAGCGTCGGTCGTCAAAGCCTCGGTACATTTTTTTATGCCCTCAGCGTCGGTTTGCTGGTGGGAATCTTTTGGCCGCTACAACAGCCTCAATACGCCGTTATCGGCATTTTAGTCATGGCTTGGGGAGATGGCTTGGCTGCTCTCATCGGGCAAAAATTCGGGACTCATCGTTACTCCGTGTGGGGAAGCCAAAAAAGTTGGGAAGGCACACTAACCATGTTTCTCGTGAGTTTCACCGTTGCTTTTGGGGTTTTAGCCAGCGTACAAGACAACATGATTCATAATAGCGCGATCGCCTTGGTCGTCGCGATCGCCGCCGCTAGTCTAGAAACCATTTCTCAACTCGGCATTGATAATCTCTCCGTCCCTTTAGGCAGTGCTATGCTGTGTTGGTGGCTCGAACGCTTTTTGCCTTGACCGAAAAATGTAAAAAGTTGGTAAGATCGACCCCTCAACCGCCACACTTTTTGTTAAACCAGAAGACAGCAATTTAACTGCCGTATCGCGCTCCAGGGGAAGCTATTTTTGTGTTTGCGATCTCAATCAAGCAAGAACAGTACCAGACTTACATTCTTGCCGACCAAAAAGCCCATTCTCGCATCGAAGTCGTCCCCGAACGCGGCGGCATTATTACCAATTGGCGGATTCAAGGGCAAAATATTCTTTATCTCGACGAAGAACGTTTTACCGACCCCAGTTTAAGCATTCGCGGGGGTATTCCGATTTTATTTCCCATCTGTGGTAATCTACCCGGTAATATCTTTTATCAGGGCGATCGCGAATATACCCTCAAACAACACGGCTTTGCTCGCGATTTACCTTGGCAAGTCGTAGACAGTCATACCGACGGCTTGGCTTGTCTCAAGTTGCGCTTAGAAAGTAATGCCAAAACCCTCGCAATTTACCCCTTTGAGTTCCAACTCAACTTTACCTACGAACTCCAAGGCAACAACCTCACCCTGCGCCAAGAATACATCAACAAAAGCGAAACTGTTATGCCCTTCTCCACCGGGCTACATCCCTATTTCTGGGTAACAGACAAAACTCAACTAGAATTTAAAATTCCCGCTTCCCATCGTCAAGACCAAAACACCCAAGAAATTCACCCGTTTGACGGTACATTTGATTTCAACCAAGACGAAATTGATGTGGCTTTACGACCCGTCACCCAAAATCAAGCCAGCATGAGCAATCATCGCCGTAATTTCAAGATTACCCTCGATTATAGCGATCGCTACTCCACCCTTGTTTTTTGGGCAGTCCAAGGCAAAGATTACGTCTGTCTCGAACCCTGGAGTGCGCCCCGCAATGCCCTCAACACCGGCGAAAACCTCTCTTATCTCGAACCCGGTCAAAGCCAGGAAACCCTTGTTACTTTTAGCCTGAGCTACCTTTGAGCGCCTTTTTCACCAGCCCTCACCCCGCGACCCACCACCGAGGCTTAGTATAATAGCAATCGAACCTAGCTTTTCTCTAAAACTTAAGCACTATGTCCATGTCACTAACTCCCGAAAATGTCGAAGAAGTATTAGATGAATTACGTCCGTACTTGATGGCTGATGGCGGCAACGTCGAACTGGTCGAAATTGAAGGCCCTATTATCAAACTCAGACTGCAAGGGGCTTGTGGTTCTTGTCCCAGTTCAACCATGACCCTCAAAATGGGCATCGAACGTCGTTTGCGCGAACGAATTCCTGAAATTACCTCTGTAGAACAAGTCATCGATGCCCCTACGATGTAATCGGCTTCAGTATTTAAGCCGCCGAAATTAACGCGAGTTCGGGTTAACAAATTTGGATTCGTTTTTCGACATCAGCTTGTCTTTTTTGTTGTTTTTTCAGGTAGACTAGCCCCCCTGAACCCCAACAGTGCGCTACCAGGTGCGTCTTACGGCGGCGCTGGGTCGCACTGCCACTGGGGGCCTTACGCCAGCCCTATCAAGGTGCTAGACTTCGATGCGAGTTTTATTGGTTTGAGAGGGGGTATCGCGCGCCGGATTTGGTGTGGCCAAGTGGTAACGATGTGAGCGTAGATGACCCCAAAAAAGGGGCTTTGAGGCTGATTTTCTGACCAGAAAATCACACCTTTTCCACCGCTTGACTGGGCAAATCTGCCGTCAAAACCTCGCAACCCGTTTCCGTCACCAAAACATCATCCTCGATGCGAATCCCGCGTACATCAGCAAACTTTTCTAAACCTTGCCAATCAACACAATCTCGATACTTTTCCCGAAACTCAGGGTTATTTAAAATGCCCGGAACTTGATAAAAACCCGGCTCAATCGTTACAATCATTCCCGGTTGTAAGGGACGATCTAAACGGAGAAATTGCCAACCAAAACGAGTACGGCGTTTGCGTCCTTCTGCATAACCCGCAATATCCCCCAAATCTTCCATATCGTGGACATCTAAACCCAACAAATGCCCGATACCGTGGGGGAAAAACAAAGCATGAGCGTTCAAAGCCACTAAATCTTCTGGCTTACCGCGCAATATTCCCAAATTCACCAAGCCTTCAGCTAAAACCATCGCAGCCAGGAGATGAATCTCGCTGTATTCCACCCCAGGAGACACCTTGGCAATACAAGCATCGTGGGCTGCCAAAACCACATCATACAAGGCTCGCTGAGTCGCCGAAAAACGCCCCTGTACCGGGAAAGTGCGCGTAATGTCGGCAGCCCACCCCAAAGCGGTTTCTGCCCCCATATCAGCCAAAATCAGGTCATTGGGCTGCAATTCCTGACTGTAGTCCTCGTTGTGGAGAATTTCGCCGCGAGTCGTGACAATACTGGGATACGCACAGGTCATATTTTGGGCGATAATTTCGGCTTCCATGACAGCCCGGATTTGAGCTTCGGTATGACAGTGGGGGGCAGCAGTTATTCCGGCTTTATGAGCAGCAATGGAGACTTTTACCGCAGTTTTGACTTGTTCAATAGCAAATTCGTCATTACACAAGCGTAGTTTTATAATTGCTTCTGCTAAAGCCAAATCTCGTTCTTGTAGAGGCTGTAAAGTCCGCCCTAAAAGATGGCATTGTTGCTGATAAGTGGTTAAATCTTGAATTGGTAAACTTGCCGCAGCTTCAGTCCATTGGGGTAAGTCTGAGAGAGGATAATCTTTCTTTGCGCCGATTTCTGCGGCAATCTCCTGGCGTTTTGGCGTTTCTCCTTGCCAGAGGGCATTTTCTGGGGGGTCATCATCTTTAAAAAGGGTTAAATTTCCCCCCTCCAGATAAATCGCTGCATTTTCTAATGGTAGCCCTGCAAAATAGAGAAAATGGCTGTTCGCCCGGAAAGGATAGCGATTGGCGGAGAAATTGCGAGCAGGTGCTTGACCCGACCATAAAATTACGGGAAAGTCGAAAATTTGGCTGAGTTTTTGACGACGCTGATGCAGAGTTTCAGCCAACATTGGGAAAGAGAAAGGTTGGGATTGTGTAGCAAAAGCCATAGTGGAAACGCCGAAGCGTAATGTACACTCACAGTGATAGTTGATGAATTACAGTTTCATGCCGTTTTAGCAGAAGCTAGAAAATAGATTAAAACAAGCTTTATGGTTGATACCCAATCTGGTTTAAATATACCGTCTATCCCGTTAACTCGCCCACGGATTGGAAATCCGCAGGCTTTCATGGTAAAGTCCGTCTTCGCGGACTCGAAAATAAGTGGGTTGTGGTATGAGGTGTCAGGCTGCGCTAAAACCTTTGATGACTGTTGAGGAGTTGACTGATGACTGAAATAGCTTTGAGGTAAATAATATGAATGAAATTGCACTGTGGCAACGTTATCAGAATTGGCTATATTACCATCCAGAATTAGAGTTTTACGTTGATATTAGCCGTATTCCTTTTGATGATGGCTTTTTTGAGCAAATGAAAGCCAAATTTGCCAAAGCTTTCCGAGATATGGATGAATTGGAAAAAGGCGCGATCGCGAATCCCGATGAAGATCGTATGGTAGGTCATTATTGGCTACGCAATCCCGACCTGGCCCCCACACCCGAATTAAAACACGAAGTCGTCCATACTTTAGAAAGAATTGACGAATTTGCCCAGAAGGTTCATAGTGGCGCAGTTTCTCCCCCCAATGCGCCCAAATTCACCGATATACTTTCCATTGGTATAGGCGGTTCGGCATTAGGCCCGCAGTTTGTCGCAGCAGCTTTAGCCCCTCTCGACGCACCCTTGCAGATTCATTTTAGCGACAATAGCGATCCTGAAGGCTTCGATCGCACTTTAGCCGAAATTGGCGATCGCCTCAATACTACCCTTGTCCTCGTCATCTCTAAATCTGGGGGAACACCGGAAACCCGTAACGGAATGCTGGAAGCCAAAGCCGCTTACGAAGCCCAAGGCTTAGATTTTGCTCAATATGCCGTCGCAATTACCGGAGAAGGCAGTAAACTCGAAAAAGTAGCCCACAGTGACGGCTGGTTAACCACCTTCCCCATGCACGATTGGGTGGGAGGACGCACTTCCGAGATGTCAGCCGTGGGTTTAGTCGCTGCCGCCTTGCAAAACATCGACATCCACGCCATGCTAGAAGGGGCGAAAGTCATGGATGATGCTACTCGCAGCTACGATCTCAAAAACAATCCGGCGGCTTTACTCGCCCTAGCATGGTACTACGAAGGCAACGGCAAAGGCGAAAAAGATATGGTGGTTTTGCCTTATAAAGACAGTTTATTGCTATTTAGCCGCTATCTTCAGCAATTAGTGATGGAATCCTTGGGCAAAGAAGAAGATTTGGACGGTAACACCGTTTATCAAGGGATTGCAGTCTATGGTAACAAAGGTTCAACCGACCAACACGCTTACGTCCAACAACTGCGCGAAGGTGTCCCCAACTTCTTTTTAACCTTTATTGAAGTCCTCAAAGACCGCGATAGTAGATCGATTGAAGTTGAACCCGGAGTCACTTCTGGGGACTATTTATCCGGCTTTCTGCAAGGAACTAGACAAGCCTTGTACGACAACAAACGCCATTCAATTACCGTTACCATCCCTGAAGTTAATCCCCGGACTGTCGGCGCTTTAATTGCCCTATACGAACGCGCTGTGGGACTTTATGCCAGTTTAGTCAATATCAACGCCTATCACCAGCCCGGAGTCGAAGCCGGGAAAAAAGCGGCGGCTGAGATACTATCCTTGCAAGACAAAGTGGTAGAAGCCCTCAAAAAAGCCGATAAACCCCTAGGACTGGCAGAAATTAGCGAAAAAATTGGAGAAGGCGATCGCATTGAAGCCATTTACAAAATTCTACGTCATCTCCACGCCAACGATCGCGGCTTAACCCTGACTGGCAACTTTGCCCAACCTTCGACTCTCAAAGCCACCCTGTAATTTTGGCGTATCCCAGTTCTGACAGGGAGTTTCAGCTTTCATAACAACTGTTATCTTCACCATAACAGTTGTTATTTTTTCCCACTTCAACTATTGCCATGAATCCCTCAGTTTCTCGTCGTCAAACTCTCCTGCGGACTGCCACCAATATTCCTCGTATTTCCTACCTCGAATGGCCGGGAAACCGAGAACCCATTATCCTACTCCACGGACTCGCCGATCATGGGGGTGTGTGGCAAAGCTTAGGCAATACCCTGGCATCACAATATCACGCGATCGCCCCCGATTTGCGCGGTCATGGCAACAGTAGCAAACCCAAACAAGGTTATACTTCCCCAGAAATCATCGCAGACTTACAAGCCTTAATGCAGCATCTAGGCATCACTCGCGCTCACATTTTAGGACATTCTTGGGCAGGAAAAGTCGCCTGTTTATGGGCTACCCAATTTCCCGAACAATGCCGCAGTTTAATCCTCGTCGATCCCTTTTTTATTAACGCTTTGCCCTCAGCTTTTAAACTTACCTTTCCCTTGCTTTACCGGGTACTTCCTTTCCTCGCCGCTATGGGGCCATTTCCCAGTTACGAAGCCGCAGTCCAAAAAGCCCAAACTCTTAAACAATATCGCGGTTGGTCATCCTTACAAAAACAAGTTTTTGAGCAAAGTATCGAACAAAAAAAAGATGGCACTTGGGGCAGCAAATTTACAGTAGCAGCCCGCAATCAAATCTTTGAAGATGTTATGCTCGTCTCCGGCTTAACTAAATCCCTGCAAATCCCCACCTTATTCATTCAACCGCAAGCCGGACTCAATCGCACTCAATGGCAACTCAAACCCTATCAAACTTATTTAGAAAACCTCAAAATTGTTCAAGTTCCCGGCAATCATTGGGCGTTTCTCGTCGAACCTGAACCTTTTAATCAAACCGTTTTAGACTTTTTACAAAACCTTCCCAATAATAGTTAATTTTTACCATAAGCACCCACGCGGAAATATTTACCTATTTGCTTTTGCTGTATCACCTACTATATCAGGGTTTCGAGATTTGGCAATAGGTAAACTATTCTAGATAAGTGCTTACCTAGTCTGTCGTGAAATTAGCCGAAAAATGGTCTTAACCCGAACTGACGTTAACTTAGTGACGACTGTTAGCTGTGCTACCGAAGTATCGTAGTCAAATTATAGTAATACAACCTTTTAATACTGGTAATTCTCAGTCATCCAAGGGCTAAAATAAGGTAACTTTAGAGCATGGCTTATGGATGCGCGATCGCTGGTTAAGTTAACGATTGGTAGTGGCTGTGTATTGGGGGGTGCGTTCTTTCCGCCTTTACTGGCTGGAGAAGCAATTATTGGGGGAAGTGTCCTTGCAACTGCTTTGGGGAGTGTTGCAGCAGGGAATACTGCCAACATTATCGACGCATTGATTGATGGTAAAGAAAGTCCGGTTTCTCTACAAAACCAAGACTTAACCAAAGCCGTCGGGAAGGCTATAACTGCCGTTATCACTCTCGCGGCTGAATCCCACCGAGGCAAAACCCGCCGCTATCTCGAAAAAATCGCCGCCAAAGCCAAGGATAACTGGGTTATTATTGCCCAAGAAGAACTTGCCCAGAAACGCTATCCCGAACTGCGAGAAGCCCAACTCGACAAATTTCTCACACCAGAAGAATACCAACTCACTCAACAAGGCAACCTCAAAGATACAGAATGGGGGGATATTTTCATTCGCCTCAATATGGCAGCTTGCAAAGGCGGTGGCTTCCCCATTGCCGCAGATGTACGGGCAGAAGTCGCTGAATTACTCCACACCACCTTCCCCAAAGCCTTACGAGAAACCCTCAAAGAAGACTTTGCCAAGGATGGGAAAGCCTTTGCGGGGTTAACTTTGCAGTTACTCACGGGAATGCAAGCGCAATTGAGCCAACTGCGAACCAACCAAGCAGGAGTTGATACTGCGGAATTAACCCGAATCCTGCAACAGTTTCAGGAATTGGAAACCCAGTTACAAGGAACGGTTACGCAGCAGCAGGCATTTTTTAACAACATTGCCGATAACATCCATTCTGGTTTTGCTGAAGTCTGTCAGCAGTTGGGAGTGATGGAAACCACCATTACGGGATTGTTACAAACCCTAGAGGAACGCCTCACAGAGTTGCACCAAGAAGTGGCAGATTTTCGTCAAGAGGTGCGGCAGGGGTTCGAGACGATACAAAATCAACCCAGAGGGCGACAGTTTTCTAAACAAGAGTATCGCAATCGTCAAAACCTATTGACTCAGATGCGAACCGAGGTAGAAAGCCGATTAACCCAGTCTATCCACCGGGCAGCATTCGTAAATTTAGGTAAAGAACAGCAACCCCAGCAAGTACAACGCCCTTGGGATATGTCGGTGAAGGTGGGGGAACAGCGCAGCGTTCAGTTACCCTCCCAGACAACGATTCTGGATGTGTTTGATAATCCCACAATTTCCGGCAAGTTCCTGATTTTGGGGAAACCGGGAGGCGGTAAAACCACGACGTTATTAGAGTTAGCCGAAGCCTTGATTGAGCGGGCAGAAGGGGATAGCGATGCCCCGACTCCGGTGATTTTGGAGCTTTCGAGTTGGCAAGAGGTGACAAAACCCAAGTTTTTGCCCTTTGGAGAGCGGGAAAAATATGACCCTTCCATTAAAGAGTGGATTCTGTCTCAGCTTGTGAGTAAAGGGGTGAGTCAGGAAATCGGGGAACAGTGGCTGCGAGAGAAAGAGTTAGTGCTGTTGTTGGATGGGTTGGATGAGTTGCCCTCGGAACGTCAAGGGAAATGTGTTCGGGCAATTAATCAGTTTTTGAGCAGTGAGTTTTCCCCATTGCATTTGGTGGTATGTAGCCGCAAAGAGGAATATGAGGACTATGAGGAGATTCTGCACTTAAATGGGGCGATTTGCTTGGAGGATTTGACGAATGAGCAAATTCGAGATTATTTTACCTCGGTCAATCTAGGGGAATTTTGGGAGAGTATCAAGGGTTCGGATAAGATTGTCGATTTCATTCGTCAACCGTTGTTTTTGGCGGTTACGAGTCTTGCTTATCAGCAAATTGATGTTGAGGAGTGGCGGAATTGCAATACTGAAGAGAGGGATATTGATGGGGACTGGGTTAATAGTTTTGGGGATGTCTATGCAGCAAAGTTTCAATCAATTAAATCATGTAATAATCAGTGATTATTTAACGTTGATATTTGCATTTTTAGGTATTTTATATGCTTTTTATGTCACCATTTCGTTTCTAGGAAATTCATTTAACGCTGTATCTAAATTATCAGAAGAATTATCTACAAGCAATAATACCAACCAATTAATTCATAGATGTTTACCCGGTTTTTTGATATTAATTTTGGCAGCATTATTTTTGACATTTGCGTTGTTCGTGTCGTTTTTATACTTTACTCAGAGAGTAGATAGTATTTATGATAGTTGGCTATATTTAAATAACCCTTTCATAAGATTATTTGTATTGATTTTTGGAGTTTCTATAGTTTTGATCGGGCTTAAAGGTTCATCAATTGAAATCAATCAAAAACTAAAGCTAACTAAGGATGATTTTATTTCTATTTTAGCTGTCTCCTCATTTGGCACTTTTATTTTTTTAATATCTTTTTGGCATAGTCTAGCTATTTGGATAAGTAATCAATTTATGAATTCCCCTGAAATCCCCCATGATTCTCAACATGGAATAAATATTTTAGGGTTTATTTTGTCAATTTTTTACTGCTTAATCATTGTTTTTTTCTGTAAAGTTAGCTATAGCCAAACAACAGAATCAAAAAATAAATTAATACTAAATATGGTTTTTACTTCAGGATTTTTATTCATTATCGGAGGACTTGCAGGATTTATTCCAAGTCTAAATTTTGGGATGGACATAGCGTTAAATAATGGCTTGACTTTAGCATTTATATTTAGCTTGTTATCAGGATTTTCTTGCATTCAATACTTTTCACTACGCCTAACTTTGTGGCTAACAGGTCAAATGCCGTGGAATATCACCCGCTTCCTCGATGACTGCACAGAACGCCTCATCCTGCAAAGAGTCGGCAACCGCTACCGCTTCATCCATCGCCTCGTACAAGAACACTTTGCCAACCTAGAAATCCAGAAAGAGTAAAACATTGGGAGTAAAAATCAATTGAACTTTGACATTTTAGGAGAGATTAATGACATTGAAACTATTGCTGTTAATCGCTCAATTCGAGAACTTGAACGACTGCAAAAAACCTATGGTTCTGGACGTTGGCGTAAACTGAAAGGCATCGCCACAATTCAACTCGAAGATGGCACTGTCTGCGAAGCCGAAATACATTGGTATGAAGCCCACGGCATTGGACGCAAAGAATTCAAGATTAAATACCTACTGGAGTAAAAGCAATGAACTTTGTTGTTTGCATTAAAAACACAGACTATGCAGCTTCCCTAGAAGTTCGCAAGATTTATCAAGTCTTACCGGACTCAAAAGCGAATAGCCATCAAATGCTGCGGATAATTGATGAATCAGGGGAAGATTACCTCTATCCTAACGCCTATTTTATGCCGATTGAACTATCCCCTCCTCTACAAAAAGTTCTGGAAATGTCTTAGATTGAGTGGAATCAAAAAACCTGAGTTTCTCAGCATTCAGCTATAACCGTATTAACCCTTATATCTTCCTCACTGATTATCACACTCAGCAACCACACAACATACAACAATGAACCCAACTCAATATCAACTTTCCCTCAGCTTTGAACAAGTTTTGAGCCTCGTCAAACAACTGCCAGAGGCAGACAAACTAAAACTCAGTGAAGCATTATCAAAAGAATTGCTAGATAGCAAGCTGACTCATCTTCTCGAAACTTTCAAGACTGATGAAATCTCCTTAGAAGAAATCACCCAAGAAGTAGAAGCCGTAAGAACAGAAATTTATGACCAGCAAACCGCCCATTAAGGTCATTATCGATACTAACTTGTGGATCGGTTTCTTGATTGGCCAAGCATTAGCCGATCTTAAAACATTGATGGTCAGTGAAACCATCCAGATCGTATTGTGCGGTCAACTTGAAGAAGAAATTAGACGGGTGACTCAAAAACCAAAATTGAGAAAATACTTCTCACCCCAAGACGTTTCTGAACTCTTGGATATTTTGAAGGTTATTGGTTTGTTTGTGGAAATCAAATCCGAAATTTTAGTTTGTCGAGATAAAAAAGATAATTTTCTATTGGCACTAGCTAAAGATAGTCAAGCAGAATTTCTGATGACCGGAGATGCCGATTTATTAATCTTGCAAGAGTTTGAAGGTACAAAAATCGTCACTTATCAAGATTTCTTGAGTCAGATAAACTTATGACGATCTAATAACAGACTAGAACCCCGGTTTTTTGAAGAAGCTGGGGTTCTGACAAGCAACCCAGTTAGGAAAACCGTACCACCGCGACAATTTGGAGGAAAACCAACCCCAAAAGGTCGTGTTTTCGCCCACAGGGACTTGATGGGCAGACTTTACAATAAGGTTAACCGCAAAAACTAAATTAATTGTCTATTGCCGCAAAACGGCGCGAAATGCAGTATTAGAGGATATTTTAACCGGAAGCCACCCAAGGAAAGAACCTTTATGCAACCCACCAATCCCAATCAATTCACCGAAAAAGCCTGGGCTGCCATTGTGCGGACTCCAGACATTGCCAAACAGAACAAACACCAGCAAATCGAAAGCGAACATTTGATGAAATCCCTGATTGAAGAAGATGGTCTGGCAGCTAGTATCTTCAACAAAGCCGGGATTAATTTGCCACGATTGCGGGATAAAACCGAAGAATTTACCCAAAAACAGCCAAAACTGTCCAATGTGAGCGATTCGGTGTATCTCGGTCGCAGTTTGGACACCTTATTCGATCGCGCTGAGAAATTCCGCACCGAGTTTGGCGATGATTACATTTCCATCGAGCATTTAGTTCTAGGCTATGCCCAGGATGACCGCTTTGGCAAAGGCTTTTTGCGGGAATTTAACGTTTCTGAATCTAAACTAAAAAAGGCGATCGCAGATATACGAGGCAACCAAAAAGTGACAGACCAAAACCCCGAAGGCAAATACGAAGCCCTAGAAAAATACGGTCGCGACTTGACCGAAATGGCGAAGCAGGGCAAGCTAGACCCTGTAATTGGGCGTGATGACGAGATTCGCCGTACTATTCAAATCCTTTCCCGCCGCACGAAGAATAACCCCGTTTTAATCGGCGAACCGGGAGTCGGGAAAACGGCAATTGTGGAGGGATTAGCCCAACGGATTGTCAGCCGCGATGTCCCGGAATCTCTGCGCGATCGCAAAGTGATTGCTTTGGATATGGGTGCGTTAATCGCGGGGGCGAAATATAGAGGGGAGTTCGAGGAACGCCTCAAAGCCGTCCTCAAGGAAGTTACCGACTCCCAAGGTCAACTCGTCCTCTTTATCGACGAAATCCACACCGTAGTGGGCGCAGGGGCGACTCAGGGGGCGATGGATGCCGGAAACCTCCTCAAACCCATGTTAGCCCGTGGGGAGTTGCGCTGTATCGGGGCGACCACTTTGGATGAATATCGCCAGTATATCGAGAAGGATGCAGCCTTAGAACGGCGTTTCCAAGAGGTGATGGTGAACGAACCCAACGTCGCCGATACGATCTCGATTTTGCGGGGTCTCAAGGAACGCTACGAGGTTCACCACGGCGTACAAATTGCCGATACGGCCTTGGTTGCGGCGGCTATACTCTCCAATCGTTATATTAGCGATCGCTTTCTCCCGGATAAAGCCATCGACCTCATCGACGAATCGGCGGCTAAGTTGAAAATGGAGATCACCTCCAAACCCGAAGAACTCGACGAAGTAGACCGCAAGGTGCTTCAGTTGGAGATGGAACGGCTATCTCTGCAAAAGGAAGATGATGCGGTGTCTCGCGAACGCCTGGAAGTTTTGGAAAAGGAACTGGCGAATCTCAAGGAAGAACAAGACCGTCTCAACGCTCAATGGCAGTCGGAAAAGGATATTATCGACAAGCTACAAGGCGTGAAGGAGACTATTGATAAGGTTAACCTGGAAATTCAGCAAGCCGAGCGAGATTATGACCTGAATCGGGCGGCAGAGCTACGTTATGGCCGCTTAACTGACTTGCAACGCCAAAGCAAGGAAATCGAGGAGGAATTGCAACGCATCCAAACCACGGGTAAATCCCTGTTGCGCGAAGAAGTCCTCGAAGCCGATATTGCCGAGATTATCTCGAAGTGGACGGGAATTCCGGTGAGTAAGTTGGTGGAGTCGGAGAAAGCGAAATTGCTCAATCTCGAAGACGAATTGCACGATCGCGTCATCGGTCAAGAAGAAGCTGTAACTGCCGTTGCCGATGCTATTCAGCGATCGCGGGCGGGTTTGGCAGACCCCCAGCGTCCTATCGCCAGCTTTATCTTCCTCGGTCCTACCGGGGTGGGTAAAACGGAATTAGCCAAAGCCCTGGCTGCCAATCTATTCGACACCGAAGACGCAATGGTTCGCATCGATATGTCGGAATACATGGAGAAACACGCTGTATCCCGCTTGGTGGGTGCGCCTCCGGGATATGTGGGCTACGAACAAGGGGGACAACTCACTGAAGCCATCCGCCGTCGTCCTTACTCGGTTATCCTCTTTGACGAGATTGAGAAAGCCCACGCAGATGTATTCAACATTATGCTGCAAATCCTCGATGATGGGCGTTTGACGGATTCTCAGGGTCATGTGGTGGACTTCAAAAATGCCATTATCATTATGACCAGTAACATCGGTTCGCAGTACATTCTCGACCTCGGTGGCGATGATAGCCAGTACAATGAGATGCGATCGCGGGTGATGGAAGCCATGCAAGCCAACTTCCGTCCCGAATTTCTCAACCGCATCGATGAAATTGTCATCTTCCACAGTTTAGTGAAAGAACAGTTGCGGCAAATTGTTCGCATCCAAGTTCAACATCTACGCACACGATTAGCCGACCAAAAACTATCTCTGCGTTTAGCCGACGAAGCCCTGGATTTCCTCGCCGAAATTGGCTACGATCCCGTCTACGGTGCGCGTCCCCTCAAACGGGCGGTACAACGGTATTTAGAGACCGCGATCGCGAAATCCATTCTCCGAGGCGAATTTTCTGCCGGAGATACCATCTACGTCGATGTGGAGTCCGAACGTCTCATTTTCAAGCGTCTCCCTGCTGAGTTGGAGATGTTAGCCAAGTCGTAATTCTTGAGAACCCCGGTTTTGAGAAAATCGGGGTTCTTTTTATTTGGTTTTTAATCTCGTTACCAGGTTGAACCTGGTAGCGAAAAAACAAGGCTCTGCCTAGATTAGAGCTATTTTATGTTATCAAGAAAAACCTAAATGTGAAGTTTGTCTCTAAAATGTATTAATGACCTTTCAAGAAATTATTGAATCCATCGAACAATTAACCATCGACGAACAAGAACAGCTATATCACCCAACGCCGACTCGACGAGCAGCGACGCAAGGCTTTAGTTTCAGAAACCCAAGCCGCATTGCAAGAGTTTAAAAAAAATAGTTTTACGGCATTAACTGCGGCAGAAGCAATTACAGAAATAGATCGGCTTTTAAAACTTAACTAATTTAACATTATGAAACTCAGTGTTGAATCTGCTATCAAAACAGCAATAAACTATTTAAAAACCATCAAAACCCAAATCTCTCCCGATCTCGAAGATATTCGTCTCGAAGAAGTCGAAGTTTCGGAAGACGATCGCTATTGGCTAATTACTCTCAGCTTTACTCAACCCAACGATCGGACGGAAAATCCACTTCCAGGGATTATTACCAAACCCAAATATCAAAGAAACTACAAAATCTTTCGGATTAATAGTAACACAGGTCAGGTTGAATCCATGAAGATTAGAATGCTATGAACGAAGATGTAGTAAATACTATTAATCGTTACAAAAGTAGAGGAATTTTAGTAGATACAAATATTTTATTACTCTTGTTCGTCGGTACAACCAATCCTGCCAGAATCAGAAGATTTAAACGTACACAGCAGTTCACTGAAGCAGATTACAATCTTTTGGTGGCTTTACTTGATGAGTTTTCAAAAATTATTACGACTCCCAATATTTTAACCGAAGTTAATAGCTTTATTAATCATCTAGGAGAACCAGAAAGACAGTTATGCTTATCCATTTTTGCTCAAGGTATTAGGACTTTAGAAGAAAACTATCAAGAAAGTTTTATTATTAGCCGCAGTCCAGAATTTAATCGTTTTGGTCTGACTGATTGCAGCATCAAAGAAGTTGCTCGCGAACAATATTTAGTTTTGAGTGATGATTTGAAGTTCATTAACAGTCTTTATGCTGCTGGAATTGATGCAGTTAATTTTAATCATTTACGAGAATATTAATTGATAAAATTTTAAATAAATGAATCAACAACAAGTATTAGGCTTAATTGAACAAAAGCGCGATCGCCTGGATGAATTTGCAGTTAAAGCTTTATTTCTATTTGGTTCAGTTGCTCGCAATGAAGCCACTTCAGACAGCGATGTTGACTTCTTGGTAGAATTTAATCGCCCTGTTGGGTTATTTACCTTGTTAGGTTTAAAATCATTTCTAGAAGAAGTATTAGGCTGTTCGGTGGATATTGGTACGCCTAATTCTCTACGTCCCCATCTACGAGATACCGTATTAAAAGAGGCAATTCGTGTCTTCTAGAGAGTTTGAGTTACGGGTAAGAGATATCCTACTTGAAATTGCGGTGATAGAAGAAACTATCGCGGAGTTGAGTTACGAAGAATTTGCTCAAAATCGTCAAGTTTTACGAGTTGTCTTGTACTGTTTAGCTGTAATTGGGGAAGCGGTATCTACTACTGTTTCTGAATTAGAAGCAGCAGAGTCAAGGATTCCCTGGTATCAAATACGGGGGATGCGAAATATTGTGATTCACGAATATTTTCGAGTTGATATACAGATGATTTGGGAAACAGTACAAAGGGATTTACAGCCATTAAAAGCAGCATTACAGCAGATTTTGACCAATTTGGCAGACGATTCCTAATAAACTTAGTCAAGAAAGTACAATTCAAAGTTAACTCTTTTTAAAAACCATAAAACTGCTTGAAATACTCGTAAGCTTCGTTTATTTCTTTTGTTTTTGCTTCTGCTAAAGCCTGTAATTCTACCCCCAATCCCTGTAAGCGATCGGGATGATATTGAGCGATCATTTTACGATAAGCTTCTTTGATTTCCGCTTGGGTAAGTTGTTGATTAGCGTTGACATTCAAGATTTTGCAATAATCCGTATAAGTGCGATCGCCCTGTTGCTTTGGTTTAGCCGTTCAGTAAATTAGCTTTTTGTCTACGGTAAATATACGGATTTTTGAGAGACATTGTGTAGGATATTCTGAGAAATTACGCGATCGCGCAATTGTTGATTTTTTTGACGTTCTGCTGCTAAATTAGCCTCAGCTTGTTCGGCTCGTTCTCGTTCCCAATCGCGCCCTTCTTTGAGTTAGTAATACTAAATTGCCAGCGCGATCGCAAAAACGCAACCCAACAATCGCTACTGTCTATTATGCTTCCCAGAATTGAGGTAGAGTTCAGATGCAAGCCTCGATTTCAGCGCTAGTGAATCAAGGTAATTAACTAACGCTATGCTTGACAAAGAATAATTTTCTGTGGAGTCCTCTTTGTCATGTCTCAACTTACCCTACTCGAACCCTACCAACTCGGCGACTTAAGCCTCAAAAACCGCATCGTCCTCGCCCCCCTCACTCGCGGACGCGCCGTTGAAAACCGATGCGCCAACCCCCTTATGGCCGAATACTACCGCCAACGCACCACCGCCGGACTGCTCATCACCGAAGCCACCACCATCTCTCCCCAAGCCAATGGCTGGCTTAACTCCCCTGGCATCTACACCGCAGCCCAAACCGAAGCCTGGCAACAGGTGACTGCCGCCGTCCACGCCCAGGATACCCCCATCTTCCTGCAAATGTGGCATACGGGTCGCGCCTCCCATTCCAGCTTCCAAGAAAACAACCAACTTCCCGTTGCCCCCTCCGCCATTGCCATCCAAGGAGATGAAGTTCACACCCCCGACGGCAAAAAACCTTACGAAACCCCCAGAGCCTTAGAAACCGACGAAATCCCCGGTATTATCGCCGATTATCGCCAAGCTGCCCAAAACGCCAAAACTGCCGGATTTGACGGCGTAGAAATTCACAGCGCTAACGGCTACCTCCTAGACGAATTTCTGCAATCTAAGACCAACCAGCGTCAAGACCAATATGGCGGCAGCATCGAAAATCGTTATCGCCTGCTCAAAGAAGTTACTGAAGCCGTTTTAACCGTATTTCCCGCCCAGCGCGTCGGTGTCAGACTTGCCCCTAACGGCTCATTTAACGATATGGGTTCTCCCGATTATCGCGAAACCTTCCTCTACGTCGCCGAGCAACTCAACGCCTACAACCTAGCTTATCTGCACGTTATGGACGGTTTAGCCTTTGGCTTCCACAACCTTGGCCCTGCCCTTACCCTTGCCGATTTTCGCAAAGTGTTCGACAATCCCCTCATGGGTAACTGCGGCTACGATAAAAACCAAGCTGAAACTGCTATCCAAGACGGTGATGCCGACTTAATTGCTTTTGGTCGTCCCCACATTACCAACCCCGATTTGTCCCAGCGTTTTGCCCGCGATTGGCCCCTCGCACCTTACGATGATATGACCTACTGGTACACCAGTGGTGCAAAAGGTTACACGGACTATCCCACCTACCCCGAATCCCAAGCCAGTTAGTATTGAGTAGTGCCGCAACACAGCTAGAAATGTGGATTAGTAGGGTGTCGTTAGCGAAGCGTAACGCACCGAAACACTTAATTGACATTTTTAGCTGTGTTTTAAACTGAACTTGGTACTACTCAAATCAGTGAACAATGTCTACCGCAAAAGCTAAAAATGTCCTCGGTGACGATTTACAAGTGTGTTGTACGAATCCCATGACGGGCTATTATCGCGATGGGTCTTGCAATACGGGTTCAGGAGATACTGGGGCGCATATTGTGTGCGCTCAAGTAACTGCTGAGTTTCTGGAGTTTTCTAAAGCGAGGGGCAATGATTTGATGACTCCTCGCCCGATGTTCAATTTTCCGGGGCTAAAGCCGGGGGATTGTTGGTGTTTGTGTGCTTTACGCTGGAAAGAAGCCCTGGATGCGGGAGTCGCTCCTCCAGTGCGTTTGGCAGCTACTCACGCTTTGACTCTGGAGTATCTCAATTTAGCGGATTTAAAGGCTAACGCGGCTGAGGAATGATTGACTTCAATCCTGGTAATTTTTGATAGCTATATATCTGCAAATTATTGAGCTAAAGCTAGAAGAGGAATCGCGATCGCAAACTCTGTACCTTCGTTACAAACAGAAGTACAATCAATCGAACCTTGATGCTGTTGGACAATAATTTGGTAGCTAATCGAAAGTCCTAAACCCGTTCCTTGTCCGACGGGTTTAGAAGTAAAAAAGGGATCGAAAATGGAGTCTAAATCTTCGGGTTCGATCCCCACACCATTATCGCGAATTTGCACGACTGCTAGAGGTTTATGAGGATTTTGTTGGTTGAGATAAGTTGTAATTTCAATACGAGGAGAAAAGTCTGCTTGCTCTTTTTTACGGGTTTCTACGGCATCAATCGCATTTTCAATAATATTCATAAATGCTTGATTGAGTTGACTGGGGTAACATTCTACGGTAGGTAAGTTCCCGTAGTTTTGCACTAAATTAACGGGGCAATTGGGATGATATAAACGACTTTTGAGAATAGCGAGAGTATTATCCAAACCTTCGTGGAGATTGACTGATTTCCATTCTGCTTCGTCAAGACGAGAGAAATTTCGGAGAGAAATGACAATTTGGCGAATGCGCTCTGTTCCTTGCTTCATTGAGGCGAGAAGTTGGGGAAAATCAGCACTGATAAATTCGTAATCGAGGTCTTCGATCGCGGTTTGTATGTCTGGGTGGGGTTGGGGATAATGTTGCTGGTATAGCGCCAAAATCTCTAGTAGTCCGGTGGTGTATTCGTCAGCGTGAGCAATATTGCCGGAAATAAAGGAAATAGGGTTATTGATTTCGTGGGCAATACCAGCTACCATTTGTCCCAAACTGGACATTTTTTCGTGTTGGATGAGTTGGGTTTGGGTGCGTTGTAGAGTATTAAGGGTTTCTTTGAGTTGGGCTTCAGCACGCGATCGCGTTTTTAATTCCGCTTGCAGTTTTTCGGCGTTAGCAGCTTGACGAATCGCGATCGCCAATTGTACGCTCAGTTGACGCAATAATTCAATCTCTGAGGTTTCCCAGGTACGCGCTGCGGTACAATGATGCACGATCAACAAGCCCCAAAGTTGATTATCGTGCAACACTGGCACAACGAGGTTAGAATGCACCTGCATGGTTGCGAGCATTTCGCGATGACAGGGAGTTAGTTCTTGCTGGTAAACGTCGTGAATGGCACTGATTCGACCTTGTTGGTATTTTTGGACGTAGTTATCGCGGAAGCATTGGTCTTCGATTTCTAAGTCCAAGATGGAGGTAATGCCGGGGTTGTGAGATTCGACAACCACAGTACCGCTCCAATCAGGGTTAAAGCGATATAATAAGGCGCGATCGCATTGGAGAACCTTACGAACCTCGCTAACGGCAGTATTCAGTACAGAATCGAGGTCTAAAGACTCCCGAATACGGTTAGCCAGTTCTGCCACGAGTTTCTCTCGTTCAGCCAGCGATCGCAACTGATTTTCCGCTTGCTTTTGGCTGGTTATATCTTGAGCGGTTACCATTCCCCCACAAATCTGACCCCATTCGTTATGAGTGGGTACGACATGAATCCAAAATAAGCGATCTTTGTACTCGTATTCTAGATTTTGACTTTCACCTTGCAAAGCAACGCGATACGTCGGTTCAAAGGTTTTGACAATTTCTGGGCAAAAAACTTCATCTAGAGTTTTGCCCACAATATCTTCTTGTTTGAGATTATTCGCTTCGAGGCCTTTTCCCGCCGCGAGAGTGTAGCGATAATCGCGATCGAATAGTAAAACGATACCATTGGGCAAGTTATGAGCTAAAATGCGGTACAGATGCTCTTGGCGGAGTCGTTCTTGAGTTAACTCAATCGGGTACAAGAACAAGATGTAATGGGTGAGTTGCTCAATTTCATTGAAGACAGGCATCAGTTCGAGTTCGAGCCAAGTCGTATGATTCTGATGCCGAAACCCAAAGATACAAATCTGGAGTTTCTTGGCTGTTGCGATCGCCCCTAGTATTTGTTGACTGACTTCTCGATGCTCTGGCTCAGTCAACCAAAAATCAAAGTTGCGTCCTATCACCTCTGCGTCACGTTGCTGCGTAATCGTTACAAACGCCTGATTGCACTCCTTAATGACGACTCGCGTCGGTTGTACGGCTAAAATAGCAACACCACAGCGTAAAGCCATCACCGTTTTGCGGTAAACCTGGAGCCTTGCTGGATTGTTTGCCAAGGGTGCAGTTGCGTCTGCTGTCGCAATATCTTTAGAAAGCATGATGCGATGAGTTTAATAGTGAATTATCGGTTAGCAACAAAATAGTTTTTAAAAATGCAAATCAAAGCCAAAATCATTGTAGATACGTCCCCGACGCAAAAATAATCGTCTAGAGGTTGGCTTGCTTTAATTTTTGAAAGTAAGTAGAGCGATCGCCAACAGACCTCAATATATCTTAATCAATTTTCAACCGCTACAGATCGACCCAAAGACCTAAACAATGGCTCAATATTGAGATAGATTAGCCCTACTCAAACTTTTCCTGTTGACTTAGCCCATCATGTCCAAAAAGAAACGTATCGTTTATCAAGAATTTGGCGCAACGACACAACCCGAAGCCCTAGAGCGAGCTACGCCTAATTTACCCCCTGAAAAACAAGATTTAAGAGTACAACTATCCCGTAAAGGTCGCAAAGGCAAATCAGTTACAGAGATTACCGGATTTCAAACTTCCCCCGATACCCTCAAAACCTTATTGAAAAAAATCAAAAGTCAATGTGGCACGGGAGGAACAGTCAAAGACAGTAGCCTAGAGATTCAAGGAGATTGTCGCGAGAAAGTCTTGTCTATCCTCCAAAAAGAGGGCTATATTGCCAAAATTAGCGGTGGCTAAACTTTTTGACCCAATATTTTCTCGTATAGCTTAGTTTTTACTCTCAGTTATCTTTGCTTCCAACTCCTCTCTAATTTTGGGAGGGGTTTTGTTTAGGTATGCGATACACTTGAATTTTAGGATTAATCTGAGATAAAAGGCGATCGCATTTTACTATTTTTTACCAGCAAAGAAGCGATTATCGTATCTCAATCTTAGGCAATCGCGAAGTGGAATTAATTGAGTTAGGGTTGTATGTAGCAAGGTCACCCATTTACTGAAACTGAAATGATGAACTGGAAACAACTCTGTAGCGGCATTTTACTGGGAAGTGTGGTGAGTTGGGTGGGATTACCCAGTCAAGCCCACGATACCCCTGACCAACTCAATCAGGCGATTTGTCTGGAGGATTGGGAAGGCGCGATCGCACTGCTCGATAGTGTTATCCTAGATTATCCTAAAAGTCAGAATACTTTGGCAGAATACCGCGAGATACTCCAACAACTTTCTGAAACAGGGTTAAGCGATGTACATCAATTAGATTATGACTGTACTAACGAAGCGCTCCCCAAGACTGAAGAAACACCCCTCAGCGATCGTGTAGAAAGCTATGATGAGCAAATTAACTACGGTACGAGCTACGCTGAAGTCGCTACGATTGTCGGTCGTCCGGGGAAGATAAGCGATCTTTATTCTTACTATTTGTGGAGAGATGAGCATGGCAATTTCCTCTATGCCACGTTTTCTGACGACCAGTTGAATAATTTGGAGGTTGATGAGATTAGAGACTGTGAAGACAACAATCCTCGCTGTGTCGCTGTTGATATTATCGCTCCTGTTCCTGCGGTTGAGTTTAAAGAGATTGCAGCCCGTTTTGAAGAAGGTATGAACGATCGAGCGGTTTTAGAACAGCTTTTACAGGAATTAGGAGAACCCGAAATACAAATAGACTGGGTTGATTATGAGTGGGTATTCCGAGAAGCAACCGATCCCGATCCTAATACTTGCACGTTGACTGTTGCTTTTGAAAACGGTCGTTCGTCACTCAGTTGGGCTGACTGTTTATACGACAATAGATAGCGATAGTAAGTGTTCCTTAACTCCTCAGTTGGCAAAACTATCAATTACTAAAAAACACAATAATGAACTGGAAACAACTCTGTAGCGGCATTGTACTGGGAAGTTTGGCGAGTTTGGTTGCTTTACCCAGTCAAGCCCACGATACCACGGCACAACTCAATCAGGCGATTTGTATCGAGGATTGGGATGGCGCGATCGCGATCCTCGACGATGTTATCCCAGATTATCCTAACAGTCAGAATACATTAGGAGAATATCGCGAGATACTACAACAACTCTCTACAACGGGTTTGAGTGAGATACAAAAAGCCCAATACTGTTCTTTAAACCCAGACCCATCAGATTTACCACTTCTCTCTGCTGATGAAGAAACTCCCCTCAGCGCCCGTGTTTCAGAGTATTACCAACAACTCGAATCCGGTATGAGATACGATGACATTGCTACCCTCATCGGTCGTCCGGGAAAACTAGATTATCTATCTTCTTCCTACACTTGGAGAGATGAAAACGGTTCTACTTTAAGCGCCACATTTTCAAATAATGAGTTGGAGGATTTGACGATTGGTGAATCCCCAGATGCTCCGGCTCCGACTGAGTTTAAGCAACTACAAGAAAGCTTAGAAGTAGGAATAAATGCTCAAGCGGCTTTACAATACATTACACGGGAATTAGGAGAACCGATATGGCCAGTAGAAATAGTGAAGTACGATTGGCAATTTCGAGAAGAAGGTATCTATTGCCAGATTTTTGCGTATTTTGGTAGCATGATGGACGGACAAGTAACGACCTACGGAAAACTCTGTGTCAAAGAAGATGAATAACAGTACAGCTTCAGGAGCATTACGATAAAGTAGTGAAACTTTAGAATCCTGGTTTCTTACCTAATAACACAGCAAAGTTAAAATTTTCAGCAAGAAACCGGGGTTCTTAAATATAGCAACTTCGCGCAATCCAAAATAAAATTAGTAAAGAATAAAAGTTACTATATCTCCTTAATTGCAAATGTTAAGTATTGGAACAAAAAAAAGCGATCGCATTACCACAATTACGAATACGACTTGGGCTGAATATATTAGTTTAGATTTGCCCAGTAAACGAGTCTCATTTCGCAACGGAGTCATTACCATTGTGTCCCCAGGACGTAACCATGAAATGATTGGCGATTATATTAGAGCCATTATTTGGGCTTATTGCCGTAAAAATAACTTAGCGCTGTTTCCTTACAATCAAACTACCCTAAAAGAAGAAGGAAAAGAAGGAAAAGAACCCGATGTAGCTTACTGTTTTGAGGTAGATAAAGACAAGCCAGATTTGGCTGTAGAAGTGAATTTAACATCAGGAAATATCGACGATTTAACTAAATATCAATATTTAAATATTGCTGAAGTTTGGCTATGGGAGAATAATAAAATTAGATTCTTTGTTTATCGCGAATCAGAATATCTCGAAGTAACGATCAGCAATTTTTTACCGAAGTTAAAGAGCGATCGCGTGACAACAATTGTGAATAGTTGTTTTGGGAAAAGTCTTTTAGAAGTGGAACAATTTTTCTGATTTAGAAATTTTAATCAAAACTAACCCCTGCATACAAATCCGCTAATTCTAACTGTAAATCTACAGTAGCTAGTTGAATTATTGCATCTTCTGTTTCGTATTCAGATAATAACCAACCAGAATCAATTTTAACGTATTGCATGACATGATATTTTTGTTGCGAAATTAAAAGATATTCCTGCATTTCAGGGATTGAACGATAGTAAGTAAACTTGTCCCCTTGGTCATAATTTTGAGTGGAAGCAGAAAGCACTTCGCTTATCATTACAGGATTAGTTACCGTAGTCGTACCTTTGTCTGCATAAATAGGTTCTCCTTTTATTAACATCACGTCTGGATAGGTATAGACGCGATGGCGAGGTATCCACAACCGCACGTCAGCCATATAGACGCGATAGTTTTGTTTTTTTAGATTAAACTTTAAATTACTGTAGAAATTGCCAGAAATTTCGTTATGATTGGTTGTTCCTCCTGTCATGGGAATAATTTCTCCATCATGGTATTCGCTTTTGTATTCTGATTCTGCTTCTAGCTTAAGATACTCTTGGGTAGAATAGCAGGTTTTACTTAATGCTTGCATTACTTTGATGATTAGTGGATTAGTTATATTGTAGCGTTGGGTTTGAGTTAAAGCGATCGCAATTAAAGCTAATATTCAGGAACTGATATTAAAACCTACACCGCAAAAGTGGATTGAAAACAGTCTACAAGAACTAGAGACAACCAAGGTTTTTAAACTGAAATCAATAAAGTCAAGTTTCTGACATCTTTGGAGGGGCATTCATTCCATACTTCCCCCCCATAATTAGAAGAAAGTCAATATTAAGCAACTTGAAATGTTTTTGGTTCGGGAAGCACTTCACCTTCTTCTTGCCAAGCTGCTAGATACATTTCAATGACTTCCTCTCCATTACGAATCGCTGCTTCACGAGTTTTTCCGTAAGTACAAGGCATCAAAACGCGCTCGGAAAACTCTGGTATTGTTACTAAAAAAAGACGATCTTCATCAGACCATTGAATAATCATACTGTATTGATTCATGGATTTTTGTCCTTTCTCAATTCTGCAATTTCAGTCAGTAATTTGGCTAATTGTTTTTCTAAATAGAGCGGTACATCCTCTCCATCTTTGCCTGGAATTGTATAGCGCTACGAACAAGCATTAGGACATTGCGTAAGGTGGGCATTGCCCACCATCTCTAGGTTTGAGCCTTTGTGTTATGTCTCAAGCCACGAACGTAGCGCCATAAGTGTTTTACCAATCAAAGGATGTCACTAACGCTCGTGGCTGCCTTTTCCACGTTTGCGTAAATAAACAAATCCTTCTTTCGCAATTTGAGCTTTCAATTCTTGTCCTGCATACAACCGCACAAGCTCTAAGTTAGTCAACGAGATTCGATCGGGAACGTAATTTGTTGGAAATGAGGGTGAAATTAATAATGCGTTCCGGTTTTGCGGTGGTGGACTGCGGTTACTCCCTCTGATTCTAAGACTTTTCCGGTTTCCGCGATCGCGTAAATCAACCAATGATCGCCGCATTCCATCCGGTTATCCACGCGACATTCAACGTAAGCCAAAGCATCCTTGAGGATAGGCGAACCATTCTCAGCAGTTTCCGTCTCAATGCCCTCAAAACGGTCTTCTCCGGGAGAAAACGGCTTGAGAAACTGTTTCATAATCGGGTTAGCCTTCCCTTCTGCCAAAATATTCAGCACAAAAGGATTGCCACTGTGCAGTAAACTCTCAATTGCCCGGTCTTTCGCCACCGCCACCGTCAATCCGGGGGGATTAAACGTGGCTTGGGATACCCAGGACGCTAACATCGCCCCAGACACCTCCTCCTGCTGGCTAGTGACCACGCAAAGCGACCCGACGAGGCGGCCTACTGCTTGGGAGGTACGGTCGGCTTGTGACCCCTTGGGCGGCTTGGGAGTACGGGTTTTCTTAGCTTTCTTCAGGGTTTGGGCGAAATCTGTCCCCGCTTCCTCGCAGTATTGCAACGTGGCTGCATCGGGCTTGAATTTCACCCGAATCGTCTCGAAACCCAGGCGATATCCCGCATCCCGGAATTTACTTTCAATCAGGTCAATCGCTTCCCCACTCCAGCCAAACGACCCAAACGCCCCAGCCAGCTTGTTTTTATCCGCAGACGCGAGAATAATGCCCAAAGCGGTTTGGATTTGGGTAGGGGCATGACCCCCCAGGGTTGGAGACCCGACAATCACACCCGCACACTTTTCAATGATGGTTTTGACTTCTTCGGGGTCTGCGGCTTCGGCATTGATGGCTTCGACGGCGACTCCGGCTTTGGTAATCCCCCGCGCGATCGCGTTGGCGATGACGGCGGTGTTGCCGTATGCTGAAGCGTAGACGACGGCGACGGAGAGTTCCTTTTTTTGTTGTTGTTTTCCCCATTCTTCGTAAGCGGCGATCAGGGGATTGAGGCCGTAACGCACCAAGGGGCCGTGACCTGTAGCGTAAATTTGGGCGGGTTGGGCGGTAATTTTTTCGACGGCGTTGGCGACTTTTTTGGCGTGGGGGGCCATGACGCAATCGAAGTAATAGTGACGGTCTTCGAGATAGACTTGCCAGCCTTCGTCAAAGACTTGATCGCCGCAAACGTGCGCCCCAAAGAGTTTGTCGGTATAGAGTATCTTAGTTTTGGGGTCGTAGGTACACAGTTGGTCGGGGTAGCGAGGATTGGGAGTTAGGATAAATTCGAGGTGATGACCTTGACCGAGATCGAGGGTTTCGTCGCTTTTGATAATTTGAATGTTGAGGTCGGGAGTTTCGAGGATTTCGCGCAGGGAAATGGCGGCAGGATTGGAACAAATAAAGGTAATCTGGGGGGCGATTTCCAGGAGGGCTTTGAGGGTTTCGCCGCGATTGGGGTTGACGTGACCGAGAATGACGTAATCAATGGTTTTGGGGTCGAGGCGTTGTTGTAATTCTTTGAGGAAGATTGCGGTAAAGGATTCTCCTGGGGGGTCGAATACGGCGGTTTTGTCGGCTTTGATAATATAGGAGTTGGCGGTTGTGCCTTTTTGCAGGGCGTACTCGATTTCAAATTTGAGGCGATCCCAAGTACGCGATCGCAAGGCGGTAGTATTAATGGCAACGGGATAAGCTTGTACGTCTCTGGCTTTCATATATTTTTTTCATTATCAATATATTTTTATTATCTAACATAATGTTGATAAAATAAAGGATTGCGGTAATCAGTTTATTTTAGTTCAGTTATTTTATTATTTAATCATTGATTTTGCTAGGGCTTCAATTTGCGTCAGAAATTCATCTTTTCCTGCTTGATAAGCAGCGCGATCGCCTTCATATTCTTGATATAATTGGCGCTTTAAATCAGCGTATTCTTGAGCTTTCTGGGAATACTTTCGGAAGTAGTCTCGTAACAAAAGATGTCTTTGCCAATCCCAACTACTACTTTCAAATATATGAATTTGATGGGTGCGAGGTTGATTTTTAATAAAATAATGGCGGCGGGGGATACCATATTCCCCTAAATATTGATAGCCTAAACTGGTAATTGGCTCAATACAGTTTTGCGCTATTTCAAAGTTAGCAACAGCAATACTAAGGTCAAGAATCGGTTTGGCAATTATGCCCGGAATAGCGGTACTGCCGATATGCTGGATATCCAGGACGCGATCGCCCAAAGCAGCTTCTAACTTTTGCTTTTCTTGTGCGAACAAATCCGGCCATTTCGGGTCATATTCAACAAACTTTAACTCTCCATCCGCCAATCCTAATCCCATTACTTCCTCATTTTCTCGTCCCTTAGTAGAACCAAGGAACGAGGTTAATTTTTACTTTTGTTTGACAGAGTGCGATATTGGTGTTCTACTCGAAGCGGCAAACGGTTTCTGGTTGAATTGGACAAGTGGGAGTTTTGAGATTATTTCCACTAAGCTCCAGCCATATTAGATTCTGAAGACTGGCTAAGGGGGTTACATCGACAATCTTATTTTCACCAAGATAAAGCCATGTCAGATTCTGGAGATTAGCTAGGGGGTTTACATCTATAATCTCATTTTCATCAAGAGAAAGCTCTATCAGATTTTGAAGATTGGCTAAGGGCGTTACATCTTCAATCTCATTTGCAACAAGATAAAGCCCTGTCAGATTCTGGAGATTGGCTATGGGGGTTACATCTTCAATCTCATTGTTACTAAGCCAAAGCCTTGTCAGATTCTGGAGATTGGCTATGGGGGTTACATCTTCAATCTCATTTGCAACAAGATAAAGCCCTGTCAGATTCTGGAGAT
>JAWQFT010000034.1:39778-41974 GCA_035968055.1 Jaaginema sp. PMC 1080.18
TGGCTATGGGGGTTACATCGACAATCTTATTGTTACTAAGCTCAAGCCTTGTCAGATTCTGAAGACTGGCTAAGGGGGTTACATCGACAATCTTATTTTCACTAAGCCCAAGCGTTGTCAGATTCTGGAGACTGGCTAAGGGCGTTACATCTTCAATCTCATTGTTACTAAGAGATATCTCGTTCTTCTGGGTGAGGATTTCTGTAGCGCGATCGCACTCTTGTGTTTCTGCTTGCTCTAATAATACTTGAACCGTATGACGAGCTTCTGGGGTTAACTCATCTTGATTCAGACACCAATCCGCAAACGTCTCAAAGGTATCTGAAGGATTTTCAACTTGCGCGATTGCCCTGTCAACACTGACAATCATTCCTAAAATTGCCAAGAACCCAGAATAGATGATTTGCTTCACGATTGCTTCCTTTTTTGTCTTCATATCACGATCTAGTTTAAAAGTTAGCAACAGCAATGCTAAGGTTGAAAATTAGTTTCGCGATCATTCCAGGAATAGCGGTACTGCCGATATGCTGGATATCCAGGACGCGATCGCCCAAAACTGCTGCTAACTTGTCTTACACGAACAAATCCGGTCATTTCGGGTTATATTCGGCTTAACTAACAAAGCTTCATTCAAGATTACGCGATTGCCATCAAGAACCCCAAGTTCTAGATAATCCCGATGTCGTTAATGGCGATCCCGAACTCCCTGGCTTTCGACTTCCTATGGCAAGAATCTGGTAATTTATAATATCTACTAACGTAATGTGCAACTTTTCTCAAACCCTTAATTATAATCTCGTTCCTTGGTTCTACCAAGGGACGCAGAAATGAGGCTCTGCCTCAATTATTTTTTAACCTGCGATAAACGCCTTATCAATCGCTGTCAAGACTTCTGCTCTCAAAGTATTCAACCCTGTCGATTTTATTATCGAAATATTATCAAAACCCTCTAAACTAATCCATTCTCTGTAAAATTCAACTTTCGCCCTTCCGCCAAACCATGTAAAATAAAAGCGCGATCGCTGCAAGGTGAATTTCCGACAATGCCAACTACTCCTCAAACTCAACCCCACTGGCTTCAGCTTCCCCCAGAAATCGCTCTGAGTGTCACATCAGATCAATTTTCGGCTTTAGCTGCGGCAAATCAAGACCTCAGACTCGAACGTACCGCCATTGGACATCTGCTTGTGAATCCACCCACAGGAAGCGAATCCGGGAAGCGCAACGCCAAACTTCTAACTCAACTGGGCTTATGGAGTGAAGCCAACGAACAACTTGGGGAATATTTCGACTCCTCCACCGGATTTGAGTTACCCAACGGCGCGATTCGCTCACCGGACGCATCCTGGGTGCGAAAAGAACAGTGGTTAGCTCTAACACCGAACCAGAGAAACGGGTTTGCCCCCCTTTGTCCTGATTTTGTCGTGGAACTCCGTTCGGATACTGATAACCTGACCAAACTCCGTGACAAAATGCAAGAGTATCGGGATAATGGGGCGCAGTTGGGTTGGCTGATCGATCCTCAAAACAAGCGAGTCGAAATTTATCGTTTGGGTGGGGAGGTTGAGGTGTTGGAGAATCCGAGTACCTTATCGGGTGAAGCCGTTTTGCCCGGATTTACCCTATCCTTACAACGCCTTTGGGTTTAAAAATCACTCTCCAGTTAAAGTAAACTGAATATAGATTCAGTACAAAAGTTTGTAGAGTCACAGATAGCGAGTCTTGAGCTACCAACTATTAGTGAGCAGATTAAATCCATGAGTAAATTTTCCTCTTCACCAAAAAACCAGAAACAATCAGATCATTCCAATCTTTTGAATGAAGATGTAACTCAGCTCATTAAAAAAGGCAAAAAATTAAGTAAAGCAGGTAAATGGCAAGAAGCAAGTTCTATTTTTGAAAAACTATTAGCTGTTGAACCTGAAAATACAAAAATTATAATTATTTATGCGAAGGTAATGCAAAAAGCAAATCAAATTCAAAAAGCTTGTCAGGTATATGAAACAGCTTTAAGAGTAAGCCCTGACTGCATTCCACTTATATTAAATTATGTCAAATTTTTAAAAAAAATAAAAAAGCTAGAAAGAGCTGGTAACCTTTTAAAGCATTTAACTGAAATTATTGAACCGAATCCTATTACTTTTAATCATTATGCAAATATTTTAGCCCAGCAAGGTAAATACGAACAAGCTGAAC
>JAWQFT010000035.1:0-41736 GCA_035968055.1 Jaaginema sp. PMC 1080.18
CTCAACCGCGCATTTACTACTATATCCACTTTATTCGGGACTGTCAACCTTTTTGACAAACTTTTTTTTGCGATCGCTGAAATGACCTTATGCTTTACATTTGAGACATTCATCTCTTTCTTGTGGAGGAGTTTTTTAGGTTATGTCAAAAATTTTAGGGGTGTTGCCTCCTTGGGTTGTGCTGGATGAAGTGCTGCGGGGATGGTTAATCGAAGATGTGGGACGGGGCGATCGCACGACTCAGGCAATTTTGAGTTTGACGGCAACCAAGGGAACAGCAGAATGGATTGCGAAAGAAGCAGGAAGGATCGCGGGTTTACCTCTTGCTGCCCGTATTTTTTATTTACTCGATCGCGACAGTCAATTTCTGCCTCAAGTCGCAGAGGGAGAATTTTGCTCAGTGGGTACTGTGGTGGCTCGTATGGAAGGCGTAACCTCTGCCTTACTAACGGGGGAGCGAGTGGCATTGAATTTGGCGATGCACTTGAGTGGTATTGCGACGATGACTCAACAATATGTAGAGGCGATCGCGGATTTTCCGACCCAATTTGTCGATACGCGCAAAACCACACCCGGACTACGCATCCTCGAAAAGTACGCAACGCAAATCGGGGGCGCGAAAAATCATCGCATGGGATTAGATGATGCAGTAATGATCAAGGATAATCACATTCAAGCCGCAGGCGGTATTGTAGAAGCGATCGCGCGGGTGCGGGCAGTTGTACCTTATCCTCTGAGTATTGAAGTCGAAACAACCCATATAGAAGAAGTCAAAACCGCTTTAGCTCAAAAAGCAGACATTATCATGCTGGATAATATGTCTCTTCTAGAAATGAAGGAAGCCGTGACATACATTCGCCAGCAAAGCGATCGCGTCAAAATCGAAGCCTCCGGTAACATCACCCTCAAAACGATTCGAGAAGTTGCGGCTACAGGAGTTGATTATATTTCCAGTAGTGCGCCGATCGCGCGTTCTACTTGGTTAGATTTGAGCATGAACTTGCAATAGAACTTGCCAAAAGTTCCAGGTAGCCATTTGGTTGTTGTCGAGAAGTAAACTCTCAAAACCCCGATATTACGCCATTACACAGTTTATTTTTTCCCGCAATTGCTCAAAGCTGGTGTGTTAAATATTACTTTATCGTCCTCCGTAAAATTGGCAGAAGGAATTGAGAAAACCCAGTGATAAATCTCAATTTAGCCTGTCACCTCTGGTGACCCTGACCCCTCATCCTAAGTGCCTCAAAATACCTTAAATTGGTCTTGAGTCCAGAGATATCATCAGGAGCATCTTTCATGCAGTTGATCCACAATTCCTTCAAACTCATAGCGATCGCGATTATGGCCACAAGTTGGAGTTGCGCCCAACAACCCCCCACAATACAAAAAGTTGCTGTTCCCTGTTGTCAGTGTTGTGATGCCAATGGTAAAAACTGTAAATGCTGTTTGTGTAGCTAAAACAGTGACTGAAGGCTAACTCCCTTCACCCAAAAACGACTAAACTTCATAAAAATTGCCATCTTCTTAAAGCTTCGGCAAAATTTTAAGCCAGATTGCTTCGCAGCATTGTCAGTTCTTGTTATGGTAGAAAAACCTGGGGTGGTATCTACTAAAAACTTTGGGAGTCAGGACTTCACCCATCTAGATAATCTCAGACAAGATGCTTGAGGGTAGCTTTTCAGATTGAATGGCAAACTCAGGCTATCCAACTATTTATTTGCAGCTAAAGCGCAAAAGTAGCACCTGAGAGGGAAAAAGTGAGTCCCGAACGTCAACCAGACACCCCCAACTTAATCTGTTTGTCAGTCCAAGGGGTGCGATCGCCCAACGGGTTTCCTAGCGGACAGAAAAGGCTTTATTAGTTAAATCGAAAAAAAGCCCAGCTTTCGCTGAACCCAACTCAAGGCGCTCGTAATAATCAAACACGACAAATTCTTAGCAATCGAATTATTTTCAGGCAATGAACTGGCAGTTTCTGGGCAATCGCCCACATAACCAGGGCGAGGGTTTTCAGAATCGGTGGCGGCGATGCTTAGGGGGAAGCGTGGCGGCTCTATTGGCGATCGCGTTCCAAAGCTTGGGATTGCTCGATCCCCTAGAACGCTTGGCTTACATTGCTTTGTTTCAGCAAAGAGGCCATCGAGCTTGGGATGAGCGAATTGTGCTAGTTGCTATCGACCAAGCAGCGATCGCCGAACTAGAAGCCAATAATTGGGATCGCCAGCAATATGTCAAACTTCTCGAAACCCTTGCCCTCGGTCAACCGCAAGTTGTAGTCTTGAATATAGTGCTACAAAAGCCTACCCCAGACGATCCCGAACTGGCACAAGCCCTCCAGAAAAACTTTGCCAGCGTTCTCGCCGTTGCCTGGAATCAAGACGGTCAAATCTTTCAAGCAGCCCCAGAAATTCGCCAAGCTGTGGCAGCCCAAGGACA
Organism: Jaaginema sp. PMC 1080.18; assembly: GCA_035968055.1. Lineage (GTDB taxonomy): Bacteria > Cyanobacteriota > Cyanobacteriia > Cyanobacteriales > Spirulinaceae > Jaaginema. Next base: position 2,437 of record JAWQFT010000035.1, read on the forward strand.
TATTGTGAAACAAGAAGACCGAGATGGTTTGACCCGCCACATTGTCCCTGAAATTAATGCTACACCCGCTCTAGGAGTCGCAGCAGTAGAGACTTATCTTCAGCAGTCTTCCTTGAAAAAGTTACCATCATCGTTATGGATTAACTGGCCGAGTTCTGCGGCGGACTTGACAACCTATTCTTTCAAAGATGTCATTGATGGTCGAATCGATCCCGCAGTGTTTCGCCACAAAATTGTTTTAGTTGGGACAACCGCCGTCGGTTTCGCTCCAGTGCAAACGCCATTCGATCTCGAACCGCCAGCGAGTGATATTCATCTGCACGCCGCTTTAATTGACAATTTACTCCAAGATAACTTGTTGTTAGCTGGCACTTACCGTGGGGCGATCGCGGTATTGTTGTATTTTCTTTTGGGGGTAGGAACGAGTTTGGCGTTTGGATGTATCGCGGTGCGATCGCAAATTGCCTTGGTGTTGCTGTTGAGTTGTGGTTGGGGAGTTGCTGTAATCGCTGCATTTCAAGCCCAAATACTATTTCCCCTTTCTACCCCCATTGTTGTCATTTTAAGTGCGGCGGCGATCGCGACTCTCCAAGACCGCTTGAGCTTGGATGCGACCCTGCAACAACAAGAAAACCTCATTAATCACCAAACCTTATATGACAGCTTAACAGGGCTACCCAATCGGGCGTTATTCATGCAGTATCTCAAAATTGCTGCCGATCCTACTGGGCTTTACGGAGCAATGACCTTTGCGGTTTTGTTTTTAGATTTAGACCGCTTCAAAGCCATTAATGCCCATCGGGGTCATCAGATTGGCGATCGTTTGCTGGCGGCGATCGCCCAGCGTCTGCAACAGTGGGTTGCGACCCAATCGAACCACTTTGTAGATCGGCCTCCGATATTAGCGCGTTTTGGCAGTGATGAGTTTACTTTACTGCTTTATAACATCGCAGATATTGATGCAGCCATCGCGATCGCCCAAGAAATTGACAGCTTGTTTGTCAGTTCTTTTGTCATTGACGCTCAAGAAATTTTTAGCAGCGTGAGTATTGGAATCGCCTGGTCGCACAATACCACAGCGCGAGAAACCCTAGACTTACCCGCCTTGGCTACCTTTGACCAACCCGAAAGTATTCTGCGGAATGCCGAGATTGCCATGTACCAAGCCAAAGTGCAAGGTAAAGCCCGTTACGCCATTTTCAACAGTAATTTGCATCAAAACGCGATCGCGCTATTACAACTCGAAACAGACCTCAGACAAGCGGTTGGTCAAAATCAAACTTTCCCCCTAACCTCATCTACTTCTGTCAAAACCGCGATCGCGTCTTCAACCGCCACAACCTTTAACCTCGAACATCAAGACCTCTTACTCAATCGCGAGTTTCGCGTTTACTATCAACCCATTGTCAGCTTGACAACGGGTAAAATCATGGGTTTTGAAGCTTTAATACGCTGGCAGCACCCCCAACGAGGGTTGATTTCCCCGGTAGAATTTATTCCTCTAGCTGAAGAAACAGGTTTGATTACAATTTTGGGCGAATGGGTATTGCGTCAAGCTTGCGAACAACTCGCTCAGTGGCATCAGGAGATTCTCTACGGCTCGCAATTGATGATGACGGTTAATCTGTCCCCCGCTCAACTCAAACAACCCGATTTGACAGAAATCATCGCTAAAATTCTCCAGAAAACGCAATTAGACCCCAGCAAACTCAAACTGGAAATTACAGAGAGCGGTTTGATGGACAGTATCGATCTGGCAGTTTCTTTACTGCAACGCTTGACGCAACTGGGTTTGCAACTGAGTATCGATGATTTTGGAATTGGTTATTCTTCTTTAGGGCGCTTGCAGCATTTACCGTTTAATACCCTCAAAATCGACCAATCTTTCGTGCGTTGGATGGGATTTGAGCAAGAAAGCCTCGAAATTGTCCAAACCATCGTTACTTTAGCCCATAACTTAGGGATGAACGTTGTGGCTGAGGGGATCGAAGCTTTAGAACAGTTGTCTCAACTGCGGGAATTCAACTGCGATTACGGTCAAGGCTATTTATTTTCCCGTCCTGTGGACGCGATCGCCGCAACGACTCTCTTGAATGCCGATCCCCAGTGGTAATGGTAACAATCTAGCCCTTGAGGCAACGGAGGAGGAGCAGAAATTCTAGAAAGATGAACCTTCAACCACAAATAACCGCCCTCACCGTTGCAAATTCCTGGTAGGCTGATAGCTAATGTGGTCAAGCAGCAAAGATTGTATGGGATTCAGTCGGCGGAATTTTTTACAACAGTCTGGGTTGGCGTTATGCGCCTTAGGTATGAGTCAGACTGGGCGAGTACAACCAAGTTGGGCAGCCCCAGTAACAGACCGTGCTAAAGTTCTCGCTTCCTCCACCCATCGTAAACTAGCATTGCTCGTGGGTATCGACCGCTACGCAAACAGTAAAAATCTCAACGGTTGCGTGACGGATGTCGAACTACAACGAGAGTTGTTAATTCATCGTTTCGGTTTCCAAGATAGCGATATTTTGGTATTGACAGATGGAAATGCGAAACGAGAGGACATGGAAGCGGCATTTGTGGAACATCTACTCGAACAAGCCAAGAAAGATGATGTGGTGTTGTTTCACTTTAGTGGCTACGGCAGTTATGTTAATACGTCCCCAGAAGAGGGATTGCTGGAGAAAGCAGCTACTTCCTGGCAAAAGAGCTTATTGCCTGCGGATGAAATTTTCCCCACTAAAGGGAAAGCGGCAGGGAATGACTTTTTGCTAGAGACATTATTGTTGTTGGGGCGATCGCTCTCGACTTCCCAAGTCACTATGGTTTTGGATACCAGTCACGTGCGAGTCAGCCAAGAGTTACAGGGAACGCTGCGATCGCGTTCTAGTCCCCAAGCTCCAGCAGATCGCCCCAATCCTCAAGAAATTGGCTTTCAAGAGCAACTCAAAAGCCGCAGCAACCTTTTGGAGCGTTTGTCGCAATCGCCGCAGTTTGCTGGGGTGGTACTCACCGCAGCCCAAAATAATCAAGTTGCTACCGAAGCCGCTTGGGATGGCTTTAGTGCGGGGTTATTTACCTATGCTTTGACGCAATATTTATGGCAAATGATGCCTGCCAGTACCCTGTACTTTAGCTTGACCCAAACCGCAGAGACGCTCAAACCCCTGACATCTCAAAAGCCAGGGTTAACCTATCCCCGGCAATTAAAATCGCCGCGACCGATTTATGGCGTTGGCCCTGAAATCCCGATGGGAGCGGCGGGAGTGGTTTTGGATGTAGAAGAAAATGGCACGAGCGCTCGCTTGCATTTGGGTGGGATTCCGCCGTTGGTATGGCGTTATTATCAACCGAATTCGCGTTTTCGGGTTGTCTCTGGGGTTGATACGTCTTATCCTGTACAGTTGCGATCGCGAGAGGGATTGCAAGGCCAAGCCCGCTTGGTGCAGGCTAGGGAGGAGTTCGTGTTAGCAGTCGGTCAACCCGTACAAGAGGCGATCCGGGTTTTGCCGCGCAATGTGGGCTTGGTTGTAGCATTAGACAACCGCTTAGAACGGATTGAACGAGTTGATGCTACCAGTGCCTTCTCAAATATTGATGCGGTGGCTAATACAGTGGTGGCGGGCGATCGCGGTGCAGATTGTTTATTTAGTAAGGTGGGGACGCAACCTCAACTTATTAGCGCTGGCGAAAATCCCAGTAATCCTACACCCGGAGATTTAGGGGCTTCGGGGTATGAGTTATTTTCTCCTGGTTATGTCCCCATTGCCAATACCGCCGGAGAAGATGGCGAAGCAGTTAAGCTAGCGGTGTCGCGGTTGTTGCCCAAACTGGAAACTTTGTTAGCTGCCAAGTTATGGCGTTTGCTGCTCAATCAGAATTCCTCTCAGTTGGCCGTTGAGGCGCAGTTATCTCGCGTTGATGTCAAAAAAACCGTGCCAGTGATGATGCGGTTAACAGGGGGACGGGATAGCCAAGCGCTGAAAAAGACAACTTCAGAGCGCGATCGCTCCCTAACTCAGCTTCATATTGGCGATCGCATTCAGTTTGAACTCAAAAACTCTAGCGATCGTCCAATTTACGCTATGTTGGTGGGTTTGGATGCCAATGGCAACGCCATCGCTTTTTATTCTCCCAAATCCGACCCTTCGGCCAATAAATTCACCTTGTCTACCCCGGAAATTGCCCCCGGTAACACGCAAGTCATCCCCAATCCCGAAACGGCTTTACCTTGGTCGGTATCTGGCCCCCAGGGCTTGTTTGAACTGTACTTGATTGTCTCTCATGGGCCTTTTACCAAAACCTTAGCTGCCATTTCTGCTGTTCCTTACTCGAAGTCAGAAGGCGATCGCTTGCTGGATTTACGCAATCCCCTAGCGGTGTCGCGATCGCTCCTCGAAGACCTCCACCAAGCCAGCCAAGTCGATCCTACGGTCTATTCGGGGTCGAGCGATGTTTATGCGCTTGATGTCCGGGCTTGGGCTTCTTTGAGCTTTATTTATGAGGTGGTTTGAGCATCGCCCAAAATCCAGGATTTGAGTTGGGGATAATGCCAAGTGCTGCGACCGCGTTCGGCAATTAGGGGCGTGACCTGGAATTGAGGAATATCCCCAGGTTGTACGTCAATTCGTAATGCCGAATAGGGGCGGCGTTTATCTTTACCGCGACCGTAACGACCGAGAAAGAAACGCGATCGCGCCGTAATGCGAGATTGTCCTTCGGGATCGGTTTCTACAATGTCGTCTCCTTCAGGACGCTGACGGCGCAAACTGTAGCCACTGCCGCCACAAATAATCCAATCGATGTTGGCATCAGCGCGATCGCTATCCTCTGTTTGGAGATGTTCTAAACAGTGAGCGTGACCGTTGATGACTAAATCCACTACCGAGCGATTTTGGATGAGATCGCCCACTGTCTCAACCACCGACTCAAAAACACGGCGTAATGCGGCTCGAATTTCTAAAGTTTGGGCTTGATCCCATTTGGTGGCTTCGGTAACGTAGGGGGGATGGTGAAAAAAGATGACTCGACCGCGAGCGTCGCGATCGCCCCAAGAAGCAATTAACCGTTCTTGAAGCCAGTGCAACTGTTCGTAATCAGTGGTGGAGTCAAGATTGGACTGGAGGCGTTTCTCGATATCAATCTCGATTTCCTCGATTTGCTCTAAACGGGCGTTGTTGTCGTCGAGTTCTTCACAATCGTCGGGATCGTTGGAGTCGAGGGCTTTAGACGCGGCGATAATTGCTTGTTTCTTGGCTTGGAGGGTTTGGAGTCGTTCGACTAACTGACGGCGGAGGCGATCGCCTTCTGCATTGTCGGGAATCGGCGAGGGCGTATTAAAAGTATTAGAATCCAAGGCAAAAAAGTCAATGCCGCCGTAGCGAAAAGTGTAATAGCGATTGGGAATCCGGGTAAATTTTCCCGCTTGGTAATGCAAACAGTTTCCCGTACTGGTTTTAGCGTTGTAGTGCTTGTCGAGATGGCGACCGAGGGCATCAGGGGTAGAGATATCTTGAAGATAATCGATGAAGGCTTTCGCATAAGCTTCGCCTTGGTGAGAACCATGCCAGCCGACATCAAGGTCAATTTTCGTTCGCAACAAACGCCGCAATAGCCAAGTTGCCTGAGACAGAATTCCGTAAATGAGGGGTAGATCGTAATAGTCGTGATTGCCGGGAACTGGGAAAAACGGCAAATTGAACGTCATTTTGTCGTAGGTAATGGTTTTGGGGCGATCGCCACCGACAATAAATTCTCGATAAGGTTCAATAAAATTTTCGGGATAATACTCACTCGACCCCACTAAGTACACAACATCCCCGGTATGCAATACAAATTTAGCTCCCTGGCGATTTTGCCACAGCAACTTGGCAATTTCTCGCTGAGGACGGTGGCCGCGATGATAACCCGTACCGCTATCTCCTAGCACTAAAAACGAAAATTCGGGATTGTCGCGATCGCGATCGTCGATGACTAAGCGAGTTTGGTCGATATTGCGTTCGACCATCGTACTGCTTTGCCAACACACCCTCTGCTTCATTTTCTGAATTTTATGGGCAATAGAAGAATCGTATGTGAATTTCATAATCTGGTTTTACGTTTGTGGGTAGTTCCCAATGCTGCAAATATTCCCCACCGCGAAGTTACCCCGGACGCGCTATCTCAAACTTGCCAATTATTTGTAGCATCGATTAATCAATTTAGTACGAAAGGTGATATAGAGCAATTTTGTCAGCTCGCGATCGTCAATATGCAACCCATTGCCAAAATTCTAGATTTTAGCAGCGAAGACTGATTAAAATAAAAGCCTATGCAACCTAGACAAATAAGCCGTGACTACTACTCCCATTCATCCCGCAACAACCGTTAATTCTCAACCTGATAACTTAGGCCGTTTTGGGCGTTTCGGCGGGAAATATGTCCCCGAAACCCTGATGCCAGCTTTAGCCGAACTCGAAGCTGCTTACCAACAGTATCGCGACGATCCTGCTTTCCAAGCCGAACTGCAAGGGCTATTGCGCGATTATGTAGGGCGACCCAGTCCTTTGTATTTTGCCGAACGCCTCAGCGAACAATATGCTCGTCCCGACGGTACAGGCCCGCAAATTTACTTGAAACGGGAAGATTTGAATCATACTGGGGCGCATAAAATTAATAACGCCCTCGCGCAAGTTCTCTTGGCGAAACGCATGGGCAAACAGCGTATTATTGCCGAAACCGGGGCAGGACAGCATGGAGTCGCGACGGCTACCGTTTGCGCTCGTTTTGGCTTGGAGTGCATTATCTATATGGGCGTTCAGGATATGGAACGTCAATCCCTCAATGTGTTTCGCATGAAGTTATTGGGGGCAACTGTACAACCCGTGGAAGCGGGGACGGGAACGCTCAAGGATGCTACTTCTGAGGCAATTCGCGATTGGGTGACGAATGTGGAAACTACTCACTACATTTTGGGTTCGGTGGCAGGCCCTCATCCCTATCCGATGATGGTACGGGATTTCCATAAGATTATCGGTCAAGAAACCCGCCGTCAATGTCAGGAGAAGTGGGGCGGTTTGCCGGATATTCTCATGGCTTGTGTGGGGGGCGGTTCTAATGCGATGGGCTTATTTCACGAGTTTTTGGGGGATGAGACGGTACGGATTATTGGTGTCGAAGCGGCGGGGGCTGGGACAAACACAGACAAACACGCGGCTACCCTTACGAAAGGTCGTCCGGGGGTGTTACACGGGGCGATGAGCTATTTATTGCAAGATACCGAAGGTCAGGTGATTGAAGCCCATTCGATTAGTGCGGGTTTGGATTATCCTGGGGTTGGCCCGGAACACAGTTATTTGCTGGATACAAAGCGGGCTGAGTATTACAGCGTTACGGATGATGAGGCGGTAGAGGCGTTTTTACGGTTGTCGAAGTTAGAAGGGATTATTCCAGCTTTGGAAACTTCCCACGCGATCGCGTACTTAGAAACATTATGCCCCCAACTTGTAGGCAGTCCCCGCATTATCCTCAATTGTTCGGGTCGCGGCGATAAGGATGTACAAACGGTAGCAAAATATCTCGAAGCCCACGGCGGCTTTTAGGGCTATACCCATACCCCAAACTCTTCTTCTCAGGGATTCTTGGCCGAACCGGGGAAAAGAGGTTTTCGAGGTTATGGGTATAAGCTCGTATCGCTCTAGTCAACCAAGAATCTCCTCGTTTTCACCGCAGGAGATTGTTAAAAATTAATATCTCAACCACAATGGCTTCCACGATTCCAACTCTTACAGATAATCATCTGGCGAATGTGCGGCTGGAGATTCGTCATCTCCAAGGGGCTTTAGTCACTTGGCGCAGACAACTCCACCAAAATCCCGAACTGGGCTTCCAAGAACAAGAAACTGCCGCCTTCATTGCCCAAAAGTTAACTGAGTGGGGCATTCCTCATCGCACCGGAATTGCTCAAACCGGAATCGTGGCAATTATCGAGGGTAAAAAATCGGGGAAAGTGCTGGCCATTCGTGCTGATATGGATGCCCTACCCATCCAAGAAAAAAATGATGTACCTTATCGTTCTCGGCGAGATGGGGTTATGCACGCTTGCGGTCATGACGGACACACCGCGATCGCTCTAGGTACAGCTTACTATCTTTGGCAACAGCGATCGCGCCTTGTTGGTACGGTCAAAATTATCTTCCAACCCGCCGAAGAAGGCCCGGGTGGCGCTAAACCCATGATTGAGGCAGGAATTCTCCAAAATCCCGATGTGGATGCCATCGTGGGCTTGCATTTATGGAATAATCTTCCCGTGGGGACGGTGGGAGTCCGCCAGGGAGCGCTCATGGCGGCAGTGGAGTGTTTTCGTTGTACAATTCTTGGTAAAGGCGGTCACGGCGCAATGCCTCATCAAACTATTGATGCGGTTTTGGTGGGTTCTCAAATTGTTAACGCTCTACAAACCATTGTCGCTCGCAATGTAGACCCCTTAAATGCCGCCGTGGTGACGGTCGGAGAATTTCAAGCGGGAACTGCGCTTAATGTTATTGCCGATACAGCCCGGATAAGCGGTACGGTGCGTTACTTTAACTCCAAACTCGAAGGCTTTATTCAGCAAAGAATAGAAGCGATTATTGCCGGGGTTTGTCAAAGTCACGGAGCAAGTTACGATCTCGATTACTGGCAGTTGTATCCCGCCACCGTGAACGATCCAGAAATGGCAGCATTGATACAGTCGGTGGCTGCGGCAGTTGTCGAAACTGAGTTGGGTGTCGTGCCAGAATGCCAAACAATGGGGGGTGAAGATATGTCTTTTTTCCTCAAAGAAGTACCGGGTTGTTACTTTTTTTTAGGGGCGGCTAATGCAGCTAAAAAGCTCGATTATCCTCATCATCATCCCCGTTTCGATTTTGACGAAAGCGTGTTGTGTGTTGGGGTGGAAATGTTTGTCCGATGTGTCGAAAAGTTTTGTTTGTGAGATGTAAAGAGGTACGAGTTGGGTTGGAATTGTCAACCTAACCTCAAATTCTGGGAGTATAACGGCGACAGAGGGGACATCAGCCATTATAATCACAACGATGATGCCCTAAAACACCCATTATGCTCACCAGTTCTGATAAACCGATTCCGTTACCTAAGTTGCTCGCAGAACAGCGCATGAAGGAGGAACGAATGCGCGATGTTTTGGTGTTGTTACAACATCTTGTGGAACGAGAAGAAACGACAGTCAAAATGATTTTGGATTGTTTGTATGATGTGGGTTCGGTGAATTTGATTAATAAGAAAGTGCCGCTCAAACCTGCGAATCATTTGATGAAAGGGATTGCTTCTTTGTCTAAACCTGCTTTTCGGATGGTGGCGCTACGTTGGTTTAAGGGGAATTGTCCGCAATTGATTGCGAAGTGGCTTTATTCTAAAGTGAGGTTTTAAGAGTTAGAATAGTGGCGATCGCTTAGAAATTTTAGTTGTTGATACAAAGCTCGAATTTTTGGCAATTCGATGTTAGCAGTTTGGGCAATTTTGAGGGGATTGTGTAAAATGACTTCGATTTCGAGGGGACGATAATTGTTATAATCCAGTTTCATGCTAGTGAGATAGGGCGTTTTAATGTTGTCTGTATGGTCTAACATTTCTTGGATATAACTATCAGCAATTTGGCAATGAGTTGCTGTAGCAGCGAGTAAAACTTCTTGCATCGTTTCTCGAATAAATTGACGAGAATGGGGGTGTTCCATGAGTTCTGTAGTGGTTGCGTCTAGAATCACAGATAAGCTGTTGTAGGGAATATTCCAGACTAATTTTTGCCAACGACGCTTTATTAAGTTTGCTGTAGTTTCAACGGAGATTTTAGCTTTTTGGAAGTCGGCACTAATTTGTTTGAGAATAGGTGTAATACCGCAGGGTTGATAGTTGGGGACGTATTCTCCGAGGGTAATTTCGCCATAAGCAAGATGTTGAAAGGTTACGGGTGCAATTTTATAGCAGCAGATGGAACAAATGCCGCCAATAATAGTATTAATTCCTGGAATTTTGGCAATTTCGGGTTCGGTACTAATACCGTTTTGTAGCAAGATAACGATGCTATTGGGATGCAATATGGGTGGTAAAATTTGCGGTAAAAGGTGGTTTTGGGTGGCTTTTAAGGCAATCAGAATAACATCGCAGGGAGGCATTTTTGCGGGGTCATTATAAGCCAGAATTTGGGGTAGTTTGAAGTCCCCATTAATTGATTGTAGAGTTAAGCCGCGATCGCGGGCGATCGCGTAATCGCTGCGTAATAAAAAATGGACGGGAAAACCGGCTTTTTGTAACAATGCGCCGTAGTAACCGCCAATTGCCCCAGTACCAATAATGGCGTATTGTCGAGTCATTGAGAAAGGCTCTAGCTAAACCAGTTTAACAAACTCACGGGGGCGGGAAGCATCTCACCGCGAAAGTCGAGAATTTGGACAAGAACGAGATAGGCGATCGCGAGTAAAATCGAAATTGCTCCAGAAATAATGGCTACAATTTTGCCGCGTTCCATAATCTTGATTGAGGGTTGAGGTTAATCGTTTTTTATTCTACCGTATTTCACTCTTTAAGTAGAACTTGAGCCGGAAAACTCAAATTCTTGGTATAAATGCCAGTAACGATTTTGGTAAATTAATAACGTTAAACGCGCTACCGTAAAGTTAGCATTAAATTCTTGGTTTTTAACGGCTAACCAAACTTGGGAAAAATCAGATTTTCGGCGATCGCAAAACGCTACGGTAATATGGGGAGAAAAAGCGCGATCGCGATTGATATCTTCGAGATGAAGCTGAGTTTCCAACTCTGTTTTTAAACTCCTTTGAAGCTCCATCAAGGGGGAAGTTTGACGCGGCTGAATAAAAATTACTCTCGGTTTGAACGCCCCAAATCCAGTGAGTTGTATGGGAATTGGCATCCAGTTTTGGGTAAATGTCTGTAAAGTTTTGATTAACAGGGGAACATTTTCAGCATCCCACTCAAAAGGCGGATAAAGGGTAATATGAGGCGGAGAATTAGGACGGCGCTTGAGGGAGTAAGTTTCGGTCAAATCCTGCTGAATTGGCAGAATTTGGGCTTGAATTTCTGAAGGGGGTAATAAGGCAAGAAAGTAGCGATCGCGAGTCATTGTTAGCGAAATATTAATAGTTTTGTTAAGTTCAATAATCTTTCCCGAATGGCGCGACCTTTGCCAGAAAAGTACAAAGTGTTGCTGTAGATTCAGGGAAGTAAGGAAAACATCGTGGAGCAAACTAATCTTAATTATCCTCAAATCGACGAGATTTTACAACAGCGCTATCAAATCAAAAAACCTTTGGCAAAAGGGGCATTTGGTCAAACCTATTTAGCTTATGATTTGGCAGCCAAAAATCGTCCTTATTGCGCGATTAAATATTACTGTATTTATCCTCAATATCCTCATTTATTAAAAACTAGCGAGCGCTTATTCAAGCAAGAAGTCGAAAATCTCAAAATCTTAGGAATTCACGATCGCGTCCCCGAACTCATCGATTTTTTTGCTGAAGATAATGGTTTTTACCTCGTCCAAGAATGGATTGTGGGGCAAACCTTCAACGATTATCTCAGTGTTTTGCAACCTCTAGATAGCCAAGAAAAAGAAAACCAAATTATTCATTTTTTACACAGTACCATCGAAGTTTTAGACTTCGTACACCGCCACAACATTCTGCACTGTGACCTCAAACCCAATAATCTCATGCGTCGGGATAGCGATAATCAGTGGGTACTGATTGATTTTGGTGCAACTCAACCCTTGCGTCCGCTTCTTTCTCAACCCCAGCTTCAGATGAAGGCTTCGGGCTATTTAGCTGCCGAACATTTAGCGGGAATGCCTCAACCGAGTAGCGATTTATATTCCCTCGGTATTATGGGGATCGAAGCCCTAACTCGCTGTAATCCCGTGCAATTGCGCTTTGACCCCGAAAAAGGCGAACCCATTTTTGACGAAAAAGATTACAATCCTTTGTTAATTAATATTCTCAAAAAAATGACGCGGCAAAATTGGCAAGAGCGTTACCTTTCAACGGGGGATTTACTAGCAGTATTAAAAGAAATACTGCCCCAAGCCGAAAGTGCCGATAGTTCCCCGGCTGCGATCGATGTGGATGTTCTCGATTTTGAGGTTCTTGCCCCCGATACTGCTGTCGATGACTCCGATCCTATTGCGACGAAAACATTGCGCTTCAAGCCGCGTTTAGGGGCGATCGCGGGAGCAGGAGTCACCCTTTCTACCCTGAATGCTGTGGCAATTGCCGTGGGGATTCATGCCCTGAGCAACACCGCTTTAGCCGATCCGGGGGCGCAAATTTTGACGCGAGCGGCTTATGCTCTCGATCGGGGCGATTTTGACCAAGCGATGAGTTTAGTCGCGTCGATTGCCAACGATAGCATTCTCTACGAAGAATCTCAAAGTCGCGCGCAACAATGGCGTAAAGATTGGGAAGTTGCGCGAGTGCAGTTTGACGATATTGAGAAAGCTTATAACCTCGAAGATTGGAATGGGGTATTGAGTTATAGCCGTCATGTGCCGAAAATCCGCTATTGGCAGCAGAAAGTCCAGCCCTTGTACGATCGCGCTCAACAAGAAGCAGACCGCCAAGCCCAAAACCTCTTATCTCAAGCTTATCGCGAAGCCCGTAATAAAGAGTTTACCTTGGCTTTGAAATATCTCAATCAAATTTCGCCTCATACGGAAATCGGTGCGACAATTCAGCCGAAAATTATTGAATATCGCCGCAAACAGCAAATCCGCGCCAGGTCTTTATTGCAACAAGCTTACGATCGAGCCGCAGTACGAGATTTTCGAGCCGCGATTTATTTCCTCAACCAAATTCCCAGTCACACACCAGCCGGAGAGATTGCTCAACGAAAACTCAAGGAATATCGCGAAAAACAGCAAATCAAAGACAGAGGAGAGGCGCAGTCTGCGGTTTCTTGGCAATTCCGTTATAATACTCTCAATCCCGGCGATCTCGTTTTAGAAATTAACCTTTAAGGCGATCGCAAAGTTACCAATAATACGCCAGAATACACTTAATTTTGAGAATCGAAACCTGCGGCTTCGGAATTTCGTCATTGCTGTTTGTAGTTACTTTGTAACTGCTGCGAGCTATTCACTTACTCTCTCCAACCAAGGTCATAATGCGTTTTTACTCTTCCATTCAAAAATTTGGTATTCTAGGCGCGATCGCTGCGACTCAACTCACTGGGGGTTGGCTCGCGGCGGTACAAGCTTCTCCTACTTTAATTGCTCAACTCTCTTTTCCGGATAATCCCGGCGGTAGTGGTCCTAAACGCACGGCTGGTGCGGGTACTAGAGGGGAATGCACTTTGCTGAGTGCGAAATTCCACGAAATGACTGTGTTGATGCCGAGCAATAATATTGGTACAACCACTGATGCTAATACTTCAATCTTTATTTATATCCCTCAGTTAGCTACTAAAGGAGCAGAACTTATAGGAGTAAGCGGAGATTTAGTGGTGGTGGACGAACACAACGACGAACAATTTTTTGGGCAATTTACTTTACCCGATCGCCTCACAGAATCCGATGGTATTGTCAAGTTAACTTTGGATGGCGTAAATCTCGAACCGGATAAAACTTATGAGTGGTCGTTTTCTCCTTATTGTGTGGTGACAGACCGCGATGAAGATGGTGTAAGCGATCGCATTCCTACCGTAGAGTTACAGGGTCAAATCCAACGAGTTGCCCTTGATTCAGAGCAAGCCGAAAAACTCACCGAGGCTAAAACCATGTATGAGAAAGCCACCCTTTACACCGAAGCCGGGGTTTGGAATGATGCGATTGACATTCTAGCGAATCTCCGCAGTACCCATGCTGATGACTGGCAAACTTTTTTAGAATCAGTAGGTCTCGAACATCTCGCAAACACGCCGATTTATTTGTAAGTTTGTTAATTTCCGCGATCGCCTTTCCCCCCTATCACAGCATAGTGGGGGATTTTTGGCGAGTGGGGACGGAACTGAAAACTGCGAGTCTTACTTGGGGATTTGAGCGCTAATGCTCGAAGATATTGGAAAATTCTTGTAAATCGAGTTGGATTAAAATCGGGAGACAAGCGAAGCATTCTTCAGCAAGGTCGAAGCGGTCTTCTCGTTTGAGCATTTCTGTGAGTTTTTGTCTCAATTCGATAAGATAACGCACATCGTTGGCGGCATATTGGAGTTGAGAAACGGTGAGGTTGGCAGCATTTCCCCAGTCGGAGGATTGCGAACTTTTATCGAGTTCCACTTGAGCGAGTTCTTGTACTAGGGCTTTGAGACCGTGACGGTCGGTATAAGTGCGGGCGAGTTTGCTGGCGATTTTAGTACAAAAAACGGGATTTGTCAAGATAGAAAAAGTATTTTGAAGTTGTGCCAAATCAAAGCGGGCAAAATGAAAGATTTTGGTGATATTTTCGGTTTCCAAGAGAGTTTTGAGGTGAGGAGCTTGGGTTTGGTCTTTGGCAATCCGAACAGCAGTAACATAGCCTTGGGGATCGCACAGTTGTACCAAACAAAGGCGATCGCGTCTCGGATTTAAGCCCATAGTTTCAGTATCAACGGCGATCGCACTGGCTTTGAGATAGCGATCGAGGGTGGTTTCATCGAGGTCGCGATCGCACACTTGGAAGTTGTCGGGATTCATAATTTTTAGCTGTAACTAGGCTTAATCATAGAGCGAATTAAAGCACAACATCTTCATACAAAGCGGCAAAACTAACTTCGAGGTCAATACTGCTGAGGTGAAAGTTCACTTGATTGGGGGCAAAAAATTCAAAAAGCCACTGTCTGCGATCGCTACGACGATAACAATCTACTCGTTGCTGTTGGGTACTAATCAAAACATATTCTTGGAGACTATCAAGGCTTTGATAATCAATAAATTTATCGCCTCGATCGAAGGCTTCAGTGGAGTTAGAAAGAACTTCAATGATGAGTTTGGGGTAACGTTTGTAGATGCTGGTTTCTGTGTCGCGGGAGTCGCAAGTTACCATCAAATCGGGATAATAAAAGCAATTACATTCTTCAAGTCTGGCTTGTATATCCGCAAAGTAAACGCGACAATTTGACCCGCGTAAATGACTCCGAATTAAGATGGCTAAGTTTAAAGCAATAGTATTGTGAGTATCGGTCGTTCCTGCCATTGCATAAACTTCGCCGTTGCGGTATTCGTGTTTAATATCGCTGGTGGCTTCGAGTTGGCGGTATTGTTCGGGAGTTATAAAGGTTGAGTGTGGATTGGCAATCATATTGAAAAATCAGCATATAAATGATGGCGATCTTTTTTTATCATGCTATTTATCTGAATCACCCAGATTTTTGAGATGAATTTTGCGATTGGTTATTCGTCGATAAATGATCTCAATCGCAAATGCCAGACCTACCATCACAAACACGATCCAGAGATTGCGCGGATTGCTTTGCGCGTTTTGGGCAAGTAGCACGACGACAGCAGCTAGACAAGCAACAGTACCCAAAAATGAAATCCATCGATAGCTATTCGTGCGTTGATAAAGCACTACATTTGCAAAGTTGACCGCAGCAAAAATGAGTAAAAAGCCTGAGCTACCCATTGTTGATATGCCAGAGAGATCGAACACATTCGCAACAAATAGGGTTAAACCACTGGTAATTAATAGCCCTTCAATGGGTTGATTCCATATCTTTTTTTCTAACGTAGCAGGCAACTCTCCAGATTTAGCAATAACAAAACTTAGGCGTGAGGTGCCATAAAGGGTGGCATTGAGTGCGGAAGCTGTTGAGAGTAAAGCCGCGATCGCAATTAAACTAAAGCCAGCTTGCCCCATAAAGGGTTTAGCTGCGGCTGCCAAAGCATACTCCTTAGCCTCAACGATTTGGTCAGTCGGCAAAGAACCGACGGTGATGCCAGCAATCACCACATACAGCAAGATCACAAAGATCACCGCTGAATAATAGGCACGAGGCAATGTCCGCTCAGGCTTTTTTACGTCTTCGGCAGTGTTGGCCATCAATTCAAAGCCTTCAAACGCTAAGAAAATAATCATGCCGCCTGAAATGATCGACAGCGGCGAAGCCCAAGTAGAGGGTTGTAATTGCGCGAGATCAACGCCTCGCACACCAATGCCAATAAATAGGCCGAGGATGATGAGTTTGGAGACAACAATCCAGCTTTCGGCTCGACCAATCAAATCGGCGCTGAGCAAATTCACTCCAGTGATGCCGATGATCGATCCAGTGATGAGCAGATGTCTGATCCAAACTTGGGCAGACTCTGGAAAAAATACTGCACCGTAGCTACCCAATGCAGAGGCATAGAGGGAAAGCATTACGATGTAGCTCAGCCACAACAACAGATTCATGCCTCCGGTCAGAACGCCTGTACCAAAAGCTTTATTTAAAAAGGTGACGGTTCCACCTCGACTGGGGAAAGCGATTGAGAGTTGGACATAAGCATAGGTGGTGAGTAAGGCCACAACTCCGGCGATCGCAAACGCTAAGGGTGAACCGCCCTGAGCTAACTGCACCGACAAGCCCAAAACGGCGAAGATACCGCCACCCACCATACCACCGATGCCGACAGCAACCACTGACCAAAATCCCATGTTACGCTCTGCCATTTTTGACTTGCCTCGTATAACTTCATACTGGCGATCGCGCTGCCCCCGCAATTTACAATCTTGCAACCTTTTTTGCAAGATTGTAATTCTATTCCTCTCAAATACTGGTCTTAATCATCACGACTGCTCCCTGTTAACCATCTGTAACGGTGACACACAGGCGTGGAGCAATATAGAAATCCAGAAGTGTTGAATGACATAGTACACTACGTCCATTCTAAGACAAATTCTCAGAAAATAAGCCCCTCTCGGAGTAGGAGAAGGGTTGGGGTAAGGGCAAGCCTCAAATCAAACGTCAATAGAAATTTTAAAATAACGAATTTGATTAAGTTCTAAATTCCAAATTCTCTAAAACTGTGTTGAAACGGGGGGCAAAACCGTCGCCGTAATCGCCTTCCATATACTCGATAATGACAAAGCCTTCGCCGTTGTGTTCTCCCAACATAATTCTGCCCATTGCACCAGCTTCTTTATCAAAAAAGGCAGTAGTTTCTTCGATCCAAGGATACTGTTCGGCATCTTCGAGGGTTTCGACTTCTTGCCAACTGGGGTTATTCGCCATCAAGCTGTTGCTACCCGTAATATACATTTTCCGCAGATCGTCCAGGGTCGAGGTATTCTGGGGAAAGAAAAAGTGTAGATAAGCCGCATCATTAGGTTGATTGTCCGCCGTTTTAGCTGAAAAGCGAAAACCACAGCCCTCTCCCGAACAGCCACCATTAGGGAAAATATCTTCTTGGGCATAATAAGTGGTAAAGGGGGCAGCAACGTTATTAAAAAGGTTGAGAACCATCTCGTAGGGTTCGCCTTCGAGATAAACGGTTTCGGTTTTGGTTTCGGGGCGTTGGCTGCTGCCAACTGAAGTTGTATGGGTAGTAGTAATGGGGGTTGAGACGGTATCGGGGCTTGCTGGAGAGATGTCGGTTTGAGCCGTGGCGATCGCGTTTTGGGATTGGGTTGGTTTGGGTTCGCGTTGGGTTTGGGCTTCGGGGGTACAACTGGCGATCGCTACACCCAAGGCGATCGCGGCTAAGTTTTGGATAATTGTCATATTCAATTTAATAATTTTGAGTTTACAATTTAGCGTTATACATTTTTACTTGATTCGGCAGTTTTTTCCAATATCCGGGGATTGAGAGAAATTTATTGCTGAATAGTTTTTAAAATTAGTCTTGACGACACTCACAATTGTAAAAGATGCCGACTCCAGCTTAAAATACGAAAATATACGGTAATCCCCCCTTTTTTAGCACTCTCTGTCTTGGCAAGGGGAAACGAGAAACGGGAAACAATAGTGTAGGGGTTTTGCCCTTGATAGTTGGCTCTATGAGTTACTGTTTAAATCCTGATTGCGAGCGTCCAGATAATATTGAAGATATCCAGTTTTGCCAAAGCTGCGGGTCAGCAATTCTACTGAGAAATCGCTACAAGGCCGCGCAGTTTCTGGGTCAGGGTGGATTTGGGCGGACTTTTTTGGGATGCGATCGCGATTTACCTCCACCAGCCGTTTGCGTTATTAAACAACTTTATTTTCAATCGGAACAACCCGCCCTCAAAGAGAAAATTAGCCAGCTATTCCACCAAGAAGCCCTGAGACTGCACGAATTAGGTTCTCATCCCCAAATTCCAGCTTTATTAGCGTATTTTCAAGAAAAACAGCATTTATATCTAGTCCAAGAATGGATCGACGGCGAAACTTTAAGCCCAAAGCTGTGGCAAAGTTACCCCGATTTAGAACAGCAAACTTGGCAGCTTTTACGCAGTATTTTGTCCATTTTGGCGTTTATTCACGCTCGCCAAGTGATTCACCGCGACATCAAGCCCGATAACATTATGCAGCGTTCTGGGGATGGCAGCTTTGCCTTGATTGATTTCGGTATTGCCCGGATGTTTACCCATACCGCCATCGTGGGTGGGGCTACGGTGGTAGGGACTCCCGGCTATATGGCCCCGGAACAAATGCACGGGAAAGTGTTACCAGCCAGCGATCTTTACAGTTTGGGAGTGACTTGTTTGAATTTAATCACGGGAGTTACCCCCAATGAATTGTACGACGCGATCGCCGAACGCTGGCAATGGCGAGATTATCTTCCCTCTGGAGTCAGTCTTTCCCCCCAACTCACCAAGATTCTCAATAATTTGGTTCACCCCTCCCTACGACAACGCAGTCAATCAGCCCAAGCGGTATTACGAGAAGTCGAACGCTATGCCCCTCATACTGTATCTTCACCCCCCCCATTACCTCGCGATCTGGCCAATCAAAGCGAAATTGCGACGGTGGTGAGTGGAGAAGTAACGGCTTTACCACCAACCAACCCAACGGTATTTTCTCAGCCCGACCCGCCCCCGGTTCAAATCGACTATACTACCCTCAAAGAACTGCTGTCGCGACGCAAGTGGGAAGCCGCAGATGACGAAACTTGGGCGATTTTGTGTCAAATCAGGGGGAAGCGAGAAGGGACTTATTTGTTTACTAACGATATTCAGGCCTTGCCTTGTCGCGATTTGAAAGCGATTGATTGGCTGTGGTTTACTCATAGCAAAGGTCAGTTTGGCTGGCGAATCCAAAAGCAAATTTATACTGAGGTCAAGGGAGAATATCATTTGTTTTGCGATCGCGTGGGCTGGCCGACTTATCGTTTAACCAGCGGCCAAACATTTCAATACAATCGCAAAGCCCCCCCCGGTCATCTGCCTTCCCGTCGCTGGATTGGGGGCTATAGTTGGTGGCAACACGCTCAAGCTTTAGTAGAACGTCTTGATAGTTGTCACATTGAGTAAATCATCATTCCTGCGGCAGTTTTGGGACTGACCAGTGCTTGTTAATTTTGATAGTGATGATGTAATTTAAGCACTGAGAAAATGATGCAAGGATTAACCGGAAAAGTTGTCTTAGTCACGGGAGCAACTTCAGGAATTGGGGAGGCGATCGCGATTCGTTTTGCTACCGAAGGCGCAAATGTTGCCCTAAATTATCGTAACGACCCCGACAAAGTAACGCCGACCCTAAACAAAATTAAAGAGGCTTGTTCGTCGCGAGAAAGCTGTACGGGACGCACATTTCCAGTAGAAGCCGATGTCTCCGAAGAAGCCGATATTATACGGATGATCCAAGCCACAATTACTGAATTTGGTCGCCTAGATATCCTAATTAATAACGCCGGAATTCAGCGAGAAGAAGCCTCTCACAGCGTCGAAACAGACGATTTTGATAAAGTTCTCCAAGTGAACTTAAGAGGGGCTTATTTGTGTGCCAGAGAAGCAATTCAGCAATTTCTCAAGCAAGATAACGGCGGCGTTATTATCAATATTTCGAGCGTTCACGAGATTATTCCCAGACCAACCTATGTGAGTTATGCGATTAGTAAAGGTGGTATGGGCAATTTGACCAAAACCCTCGCTTTAGAATATGCGCGTCGCGGTATTCGCGTCAACGCGATCGCCCCTGGTGCAACTATTACAGAAATTAACGCTGACTGGGCAAATGACCCCCAGAAAAAGCAAAAAGTCGCGAGTAACATCCCTATGGGACGCACGGGAACACCCGAAGAAATGGCCGCAGCCACAGCTTTTTTATGCTCTGATGAAGCCTCTTATATCACGGGGCAAACTCTATATATAGACGGCGGTTTGACCCTTTATCCCTCTTTTGAAAATCCCAGCCTAGAGGAATAGATATGCTGATTTAATATCTTCCTGAAGTGGTCTGCACAGCCTCAAAATTTATTTCTGTAGTTAGAGGTTTGGCTAAAAAGATATTGTTATTCTGAATGCAGAATCAAATAAAACTTAATTCAACATATTTTTTTAGGAGGATAATAAGTTTATGGGTATTCTAGCATGGATTTTACTTGGTTTAATTGCTGGTGCGATCGCTAAAGCCATTTACCCCGGACACCAAGGTGGTGGTATTTTCGCAACAATCGGTTTAGGAATTTTAGGTGCAATTGTTGGTGGTTTTGTCGGTCAACTGCTGTTTGGAACAGGTAGTGCAGCCCTCGCCGGTTCTTTAACAATCCCCGGTATCATCTTCGCAGTTCTTGGCTCAATACTACTGATTTTCTTGTGGGGTATGCTCACTCACAGCAACGCCTAATCTATCATATTCTACATTAACTAAATAACTTATTTTGTGCAGGTTATCTCAGTGTAACCTGCACTACACTTTTGACTTCTTCAACCTCATTTAATACAAATCTGGTTACCAAAACCCGCTTATTTATTAGTCGGCTCTCGTCTAATTAAACACCAAAGTTTGCATCATTTGGTCGAGAACCTCTTTATTCCGTTCGTAATCTTGCTTCTCTACATCAAAAGTTTCCGCAATCAAAGTTTCCTCTCCCATCTCCATATAATAACGATAAGATTTTAAACCTTTGGGTAACAAGCCTTGTCCTGTAGATTCCGCTTCAATAACAACAGCAGTTTTATCATTACTCAGGTCAGCTTTTTCGCGAGATAATTCTGTTTGTCCGCTACCTTTAGTCGTAATTTTCTCTAAAGAAATTGGGGCTATACGAATAAATACAGCCTCGTCGAAAGTTTCTGTAGCTTCGGGAAGTTGAGGAACATCCGGGTCAAAAACTTGACAAGCTTCGACTACATTCCCACTGTTTGTTTCCCAGTCCCCAGGATAGTTGATACTGTAGCCGATTTGTTTGTTGGTACAGATTTGACTCAATTCGCCGTTAGTAGGGCTAGGTGGGCTTTCTGAGGGGCTTTTCGCAATGGTTTCGTCGGGGGTGGGGCTAGGATTTGGCGCTTCTGTGATAGTTTCTGAGTTACGATTACAACTATAAAGAAGTAAGATGAGAAATAAAGACGCGATCGCTTTGTACATTTTGTGATACAGGATTGTTTAATATAATGCTTCTGGGAATGCCGGGTAAAAGTTATCGAGGACAATTACCACCCTTAACTCATTACGAGCAAGAATTAGCCTTAGCTTTACAACGAGATTTACAAATATTTTCTGGAAAAATTGGCGAACATAATTACCTCTGCTACGATAACTTAAAAGCTGCTGAAAGATTCATCGTTTCTAGCTTAGAATCGTCAGGCTATACCGTCAAGTTTCAAGGCTATGAAATTGATAATCAACACTTTAATAATATTGAAATTGAGATTCCCGGTACGCAAAAAGCCGATGAAATTCTCATTATCGGGGCGCATTATGACTCTGTAGCTGGCAGTCCAGGGGCAAATGATAACGGTTCTGGTGTTGTTGCCTTATTAGCTTTAGCCAGAGCATTTCAAGGACGAAAGTTTCCCAGAACATTGCGTTTTGTCGCCTTTGTCAACGAAGAACCCCCGTTTTTCTGTACAGAAGATATAGGAAGCTTAGTTTATGCTCGTCGCTGTCGCAGTATTAATGAAAAAGTCATTGGGATGATGAGTTTAGAAACTATGGGATATTATGACGATCGACCGGGAAGTCAACAATACCCAATTGGTTTATTAAACAATATTTATCCAATGACTGGCGACTTTATTGCTTTTGTCAGTAACTTATCGTCCCAAAACTTTACCAAGCAGGTTATTAAATCTTTTCGCTCTCATACCCAATTTCCCTCAGAAGGAACTGCCTTACCCGATAACATTTCCGGGATAGGATGGTCAGATCATTGGTCATTTTGGCAAGTGGGTTATCCAGCATTAATGATTACTGATACAGCCCCATTTCGCTATCCAAATTATCACACAGCCGAAGACACCCCCGATAAGGTAAATTACGATTGTTTAGCCAGAGTTGTTGCAGGATTAGAACGAGTTATTTTAGAGTTGTTGTCTTGACCTACAATGATTCAAACGTCAAAACATCATTATCGTCGAGGTAAATTCGTTCTTCACTCCTGTTGATTGTCCTCGATGGGAACTAAGGCGCTTTCGGATAGCGTTTCGACAGGGACAATTTCAAGACGAACGCGAATTTGTACTTTTTGCCAACCGCCTCCTTTTTGGGCTGATAAGTGTTCGCATTCTAATCCTTCACCGAAGAAAGTTTGACCTCCAGAAGTTAGTTGTTCTTTGAGAAAGTCTTGTAGTTTTTTAGCCTCACAAAGATTGACATTGAGAAGGTGATTATACTCCTCGAAACGCAGTACATCGTCGTTTTCTAATGCGATTGACATGAATAGTTTTTAGAATACACCAATCCTAGAGTTCCCCAAGTTGAGAAAAAACGCTCACATTGGGTTATTTATACTATTAACTTGAGAGATGGCGGGTATTGCCCACCCTAAGCAATACTATCTCTCCTAAGAAACAAAGTCCGCAGGGTGCGGACTCTAAAGCTAACTATAGGGAAATCAGTGCTACGAACCCATTACAGCTTGGCGCTGTACGGTAGCCAGGGCTTCGACTAAACTGCGAACCACAGCCACCATCGCAACTTCGTCGTTGAGTTGGTTAACGGCAGAACCGACACCGACTCCGGCTGCACCTGCCGCGATCGCCATCGGGACAGTAACATTAGATAAACCCGAAGCACACAATACCGGAACGTCAACCGCTTGGGAAATTGCACAAGCCGCAGCTAGGGTAGGAGTCGCTTTTTCAATTAAGCCGACAATCCCAGGATGTTGCGGCTGGCTGCTCGTCCCCCCTTCGGTTTGAATAATATCAGCCCCGGCTGCCACGAGAGCTTCAGCGAGTTCGACTTGGCGATCGAGTTCGAGAATGTGAGGAACGGTGACAGATAAAGTAATCTCCGGTAGGAGCGATCGCGTTTTTTGGGTCAGTTCTAAGACTTCAGGAGCTTCAAAACGCCGTCCTTGGGCATAAAAACTATCAAAGTTCCCAATTTCGATTAAATCTGCCCCAGCAGCGACACAGGGTAAGAATTTTTCCGGTTCGACGGCAGAAACGCAAATGGGAAGCTCGGTGATAGCTTTGGCAGCGTGGACTAATGCGGGATCGGCAGCAATGTCAACAAAAGTGGCTTTTCCGGCAGTCGCTGCTTGCACCACAGCCATCACTCGCGGGAGATCGAAGTTGTTTAAGCCGCTAATAATTTTTAGGGCGTTGTTGCGGATTAAGGCTTGCTTCAGGGTAGAGTTCGCAATCATAACTGAACTATTTTTTTCCAAGATTAAATCGCTTTAATTGTAGATCGCGGGGCAATCTTTTGAAGCTCTCCTCCCCATCTTCCCATTCTTTCCTTACTGGCTACCTCGTTCCCACAAAAATTTATCGAGCAAGAAGTTATCTAAGTCCTCGAAGGAGGAAACATAGGCTTCGATGGGGATTTCATAACCCTTGAGGTTCACAGGGGTAGCGTGGAAGCGTTCTTGAGCTTTGCCGAAGCTGGAAAGGTAGCTGTAGGTGGTTTTGCCTAAAGCAATATCAACGCCAATTTCTTTGGTACAGGATTCGAGGCGAAAGGCGGCATTCACGGCATCGCCAATAGCGGTATAATCAGGGCGATCGCCACTGCCTGTATTGCCTACCATCGCGTAACCTGTATTAATCCCTGCTCCAATGCGTAACGGAAATGGTAAGGGATAATGATTGCTCAGATCGGTAGTCATTTTCCGCAAATCGCTCACTGCTTGGAAAATTTGCGCGATTTCTTGTTTGGTGATGTCGCTCTCCCCATGAAACCAGATGGCCATGATCGCATCGCCGATATATTTATCCACCCAACTGCCCGATTCGCGGATGATATTGCCCGCTTGACGAAACCAATTACCAATCATTGAAGATAGCACTTTTTCGTCCAGTTGCCGGGTCAGCACGGTAAAGCTGCGAATATCGACCACTAATACCGACATTAACCGCCGCACGTGCAGGGTTGAGGTGAGGGTTTCGTTGTTGTTTTCTGACTCGCTTGTTGCTTCTTTGGGGCGATCGCGAGGCGGACAGTGAAATTCTAACTCAGTTTGGCCGAAGGTAAGGCGATCGGCATTGCGGAGGGTGACAGGAATATTAACGCGACGGCCATTGACAAATGTACCGTTACGACTACCTAAGTCAATGAGATAAAAGTCCCCCACTTCAGTACATTGTAAAATCGCATGATTGCGAGAAATCCAGCGATCGGGGATCACGAAGTTATTATCATCACTACGTCCAATCGTCCAGCAATAGCTACCCACCAAGGGTAAGTAGCGATTGCCGCTTGCAGTACGGAGAATGAGGTAGGGTGTTGGTCCTAGGGTCACCACGAACGCTGTCATCAACAGTGACGGCTATATAATTAAAGCCTATTTTCTTTTCTACTCTACCTTTCTTCCGAAACTTTCTGGCTAAATTCCGGAAGTGCTTTTGTTATCTTGGCGCTTTGGCTCTAAGTTAGGGCGATCGCGAAGCCAAACAGTCCATCTACTAAGATTGTACTTAAAACTGCGCCGCCAAAAGCCCACCAATGTAGATTTTGCTGCTGTAAAGAACGCAAGCCAATCCCTAAAAGTACACCCGCTAACAACAAACCACTCATTAATCCCCAAGGGGTTTGTACCTGAAGCCAAGCTTGATGTAGCACTTCTATCGCCTCGCTCGGTTCGACTTCCATGACTTCTCGCCAATAAGGAATAACCCGATTGAGATAAAAATAAATATCAGTAATTGCAGTTCCCAACAAAGAACCCAAGTAAAAAAAGTTACCCACTCGATACTGAGTTTGGTTTTGCGATAAGCTCCACAATGCCAGGGGTAACGCGATCGCCTCGATGGGCAGATGTATCAAAGGTTCTGAGCGAAACCAGCCCCAGTAAATCGAACCTGCCAGCCAACTCCAACTAAAACCAATGGTTAAGTCTCCCCAAACCTGATACTTGGGACTGCGTTGCCATATTCCCCCCAAAGCTAACCAAAACCCAGTCAACATCAAGCTAATCCAAGGCCATTGTCTCACCAAAGGAGCTTGAGCAAAAACGGGGATCGACACCAGAAAAGCAGAAACCCCGAACATGAGCCACAACTGACTGCGTTGGCGTTTACCGAGGAAACGATAGCAGGATTCTAAAGATGATATTGAATAGTCGGATGTGGGGGAAATCATAAAAAAAAATAAAAATTCAAATAGTCAATGAAGTTAATATTGTTTACTTATCTTTACATCTTTTAGTTTAACATGGAATTTTTGTATCCCCCCCTAGGGCATCGAGATTCCAGAAAGATTCAAGATTTTAAGACAAATCACTCCCAAGCCACTAAGATTGAACAAAGATAGCGGCGCATTCCCCCACCTCGCGCACAGGTGGGGGTAAAGGAGCGGCGGGATATTAATCGTTATAGCCCTGATTTTCTATGTATTGTTTGAGGACGGATAACGGCGCACCTCCACAAGAGATGGCGCTAAACCCACGTTTCCAGAAAACAGGCTTCCAGTAATACGGGTTTAGATATTATAGAGCCATGAAAGTCAAAAAGCCTTCTAAAATTATCCGCACCGACAAGTGGACACTCAACCCGACTGCCCAACAGCGCTATCTGTTGGACGAGACGGTGAAGGTCTATCGTCGGATTTGTCGGTATTTAGTCGGCATTGTCTTGACGCACTGGCCAGAGCTAGGAGCTTTGTCTCCTAATGAGCAAATCCCCGCCGTAGAGCGATTGATACACGCTACGGCTAATCGACCTGTCGTGAAATACCCACAAATTAATCGGGTGTTTCACAAGTTCCCAAGCTACTATCGCCGCGCCGCAATTAGCTTTGCGATAGGGCAGATTAGTAGCTATTTAACACGGTATCGAGATTGGCTCAACGGTCTATCCCGCCAACGACGGGATGCTAAACCGCCTAGGCTCAATGCTAATGCCGGTTGCTACCCTGTACTCTACAAAGGTCAGTGCTACAAGTTACAGGGGTATGACGCTGTTGAAATTAAAGTGTTTACGGGGTCTGACTGGATTTGGACAACTGTGCAAATTACAGGACTTCGAGAACGGCATAAAATAGCTGACAACAAGATGTTGTCGCCATCCCTGATTTTTAACAGCAAAGCCTGTCATCTCTCGGTTCCGTTTCACTGTGTTCCTCCAACGCGGGAAAGTTGTGAAAATGTTGTTGCCGTTGACTTGGGTATTAACACCACAGCAACGGTAACAGTCGTGACCTTCGACGGTACTGTAATCCATCGTGAGTTTATTCACCCTGGACGAGACATAGACCGTCGAGACAAACGACTCAAGTCCGTTTCGATGCGGGCTTCTAAGACGATGGGTAAAGGTAGGAAACTTCATAAAGGTTTTTGTTCCAATACCTATCGCCAATGTCGGAACATCAATACCCAGATTGGTCACATCGTTTCCAGGCGCATCGTGCAGATTGCTCAACAATTCAATGCAGAGGCCATTGTGTTCGAGAATCTCAAGGGTTGGAAGGCCACAGGTGGACGGAAACGCTCAACCCTGCGTCAACGCTTCCACGGTTGGCTCAAAGCTAAAATCCGCGACTACACTGAAATGAAGTGGCGAGAAGCTGGCGGCAAAGTAATTGATGTCGTTGCGGCCTATACCTCAAAGCTGGCTTATGACGGTTCTGGTATCGTTCAGCGAAATTCGCAAAATTATGCCCTGGCAGTCTTCCCTAATGGTCGGCAGTACCAAGCTGACCTTAACGGCAGTCAGAATATTGCCGCCAGGGGCATTATTAAGCTCACGCGCAGAAATGACCGTGAGGGATGTTCCAGCAAACGTTCTGGACGTTCGCCTAGAAGCTGGGCTTGTTTGTGCCATCTCTGGACTTGGAATAGTTTGAGATTAGCATAGGACATCCCCACAGGAGCGCGATGGCGCAGGTGGGGAGAGCTTCATAAGCAAAAAACTACACTATAAAGTTGGACTTTCATGCGTTCGTCTTGGTATTGGTTAGGATGGGGCGGTTTTGGCTTCGGAACGACCTGGGTGCTTAAAGGTGCGGCGATTATGGCGATCGCCCAAACCTTGCCAGAAGCAACAACGACCGTTACTCAACTCAATTGGCTGCAAGCAGTAGTCTTGGGAGCAGTACAAGGTTTAACAGAATTTATCCCGATCAGCAGTACCGCTCACCTCAAAGCTGTTCCTGTATTTTTGGGATGGGGCGATCCAGGTTCGGCTTTTGCTGCCGTCATTCAACTTGGTAGTATTGCCGCAGTGTTATGGTATTTTTGGCGGGATATTGCCGATCTCACCACAGAAGCCTTCAAAGCCCTGCGAGAGTCGAACTACAAAAACCAATCGTTGCGGATTGTTTTGGGGATTGCAGTGGGGACGCTTCCGATTGTTCTCTTCGGCTTCTCTCTCAAGATTTTTGTACCGGATTTCGATAACTCGCCATTACGCAGTATGACCGCGATCGCGATCGCCTCAATTGTCATGGCCATTTTACTCGGTATCGCAGAACAGCTTGGCCAGCGCCAAAAAGGTTTTGATGACTTAAATGCTCAAACGGGGATTTTGATGGGCTTGGCGCAGGCTCTAGCATTGATTCCGGGGGTTTCGCGATCGGGTTCGACCATCACCGCAGGCTTGTTTTTGGGTTTGGAGCGTTCGACGGCTGCTCGTTTTTCCTTTTTACTCGGTATTCCCGCCATTACTTTAGCCGGGATTGTGGAGTTTATCAGCGTGATGCAAGATGGCCTCAGCCGCAATCAAGGGATACCCTTGTTAGTGGGGACAGTTTCTTCTGCGGTTTTTTCTTACCTGGCGATCGCTTGGCTGATTGAGTTTCTCAAACGCCAAAGTACCTGGGTTTTTGTTTGGTATCGTCTACTCTTCGGGTTGGTGATTTTAGGAGCGATCGCGATCGGTTGGTTATAGCTTGTCCGTCATATCCCAGTCACCCTACTCCCCCTGACTGCCGATTGCCCACTGCCCCTTAGAGACTCTCGCGCAAAATATGGGAAACAAATAACCAATAACTAATAACAAAAAACCAGTAAACTAGCGGGTAAACGTTCCCCCTGGGTGCTGATAACCGTAATGAGTACCATTCATCCTGCCAAAATTACCCAAGTCATACCCGACTCCATCGGAGCAGAATTAGGCTTTGAACCGGGAGACGCGATCGTTGCCATTAACGGCACAAAACCGCGCGATTTGATTGATTATCAATTTCTTTGTGCCGATGAAGTTTTAGAATTAGTCGTCCTCGATGGCGAAGGACAAACCCATCACCTCGAAATTGAAAAAGAATATGATGACGACTTAGGACTGGAGTTTGAAACGGCCTTATTTGACGGCTTGATTCAGTGTAATAATCGCTGTCCCTTTTGTTTTATCGATCAACAACCCCCTGGAAAGCGCGATACACTTTATCTCAAAGATGACGATTATCGTCTCAGCTTTCTTTACGGCAGTTATTTAACTTTGACCAATTTAACTGAGCGAGAATGGCAACGCATTGAAACTCTACGCTTGTCGCCGCTTTATGTGTCAGTCCACGCCACAGAACCCGAAATTCGCACTCAGTTACTTAAAAATCATCGAGCCGGGCAGATTCTCCAGCAGTTACGTTGGTTTCAAGAACGACGCTTACAAATTCACGCTCAAGTGGTGGTTTGTCCGGGGATCAACGACGGTAAGCATTTAGAGCAAACTTTATTAGATTTGGCACAGTTCCACCCTGGGGAAATTCCTACGGTAGCTTCGATTGCAGTTGTTCCCGTCGGGTTAACGCGATTTCGTCCCAATCTCGACGAGTTAACGCCTGTTTCCCTGGAGAAAGCACAAGAAGTAATTGTACAAGTGCGATCGCTTCAGGAGAAATTTCGAGAGCATTATGGCAGCACTTTGGCTTGGTTAGCCGATGAATGGTTTTTGATTGGCCGCCAAAATCTACCCCCAGCAGAGCATTACGAAGATTATCCGCAAATTGGCAACGGTGTCGGCTCGATTCGTCAGTTTATTACCGAATTTAACGATTTAGCCGATGCAATTTTACCCGATCGCCTAGCTGCACCGCGCCATTACACTTGGGTGGTGGGTAATGCCGTAGAACAAGCTTTTCAGCCCTTGGTACAGCGTCTCAATCAAGTCGAAAATCTGACAGTTACTTTAGCCGCAATCCAAAGCGATTATTGGGGTCAAGCAATTACAGTCACGGGTTTACTCACGGGGCAAGATTTACTCACTCATCTCCAGTCATACTCTTTGGGAGATGCAGTTTTGTTGCCTTCTGTAATGCTCAAAGCAGACGATACGGTTTTTCTGGACGATTCTAGCTTAGAAGAGGTCGCCCGCAAACTCCAAACTCCTATCTTGCCCGTTGCGGGAATTGAGAATTTACTACATCGTTGCACCGTAGCTTAATTGTAGCTGCAACAAATTCTCTATAAATTTTGGCCAATCAGGGAGACTGTCACAAGATTGTCATATTGTTCTCTTAAATTAAGCACAGTAGGGAAAATTAAGACTGAGTTAAAGACAGTCTTGCACCAAGCTCAACGAGCTTCCTATCCTATCCTATTCAGACAGTGGAATGTTTTGGGAGTAACTTTGATGTTATTTAATAGCCAACGCTCTGATACTTTGTGTGAATTGTTTTCGCGGGCGATCGTAACCGGTCAAATTGTCGCAGAAGACTGGACATTACTCAGACAGATTCAAGCATCCGACCAACCCCTCACTTCAGAAGAGCAAAGAATTATCGATCGCATTTTTTATGCTCTTAAGCGCAATCGGATTGAGCCAGTCGGGATTGAATTCACCTTAGATGTAGCGCGAGTTGCCTAGAAAAATGGGGTGCGAAACTATCGAGGTGTAATTGATGCCAAGCAAGCAGATTTTAGTCATTGACGATGAAGCAGACATTCGCGAAGTTGCCCAACTGAGTATAGAAGTAACCACAGATTGGCAAGTCCTCACTGCCGCTTCGGGTACAGAAGGATTAGACCTCGCGATCGCTTATCATCCCGATGCAATTCTCCTCGATATTATGATGCCGGGTATGGATGGCCTCATCACTTGGCAGTATCTTCAAGAAAATCCTCACACTCAAGATATTCCAATTGTTTTTTTAACAGCTAAGGTTCAGGCCAAAGAACAACGCCGTTACGCTCAATTGGGGGCTACAGCAATTTTAACTAAGCCTTTCGATCCCACCACCCTTGGGGACGCGATCGCGGAGGTTTTAGGATGGGCTGCTTTCCCTCAATAACTCACCCTATCCATCAGGGGTTTTGAGTGTTTTTTTGACTTAACTTTTTGTAAACCTCTAGATTACCCAAGGATCGTTATGCCTCGCAATAAATTACTCAGAGTGCGACTATCTGACCGCGAGTTTGATAAACTCAAAACCTTTGCTGACTCAACCGATCGCCAAATTTCTGAAGTGGTGCGCGACTATATTAAACGTTTGCCCAAAGGGATGTCTGAAGCCAGTTAGGGCAAGTTTTTCCTGCTTTCTCTTTGAGTAAAAGCGCGATCGCTCCTGTCGCTTCTTTCTCATATCAAGATTGTCGCAGATACAACTGCGGCAGGATCGATATTGACCTCACCTATCTTGCTGTCCGTGAGATTAATGCCATATACCATGACTTCTACCTCAAATCGCCAGGAAAACTGCAATTATCCCGCTTGGTCAGAATCAGACTTGGGTTTACTATCTTCTTACCACCTCGAAGAATTAAACCAACTCGTCAGCCACGAACTGCGGACACCACTCACCGCCATTCGCGGTGCATTGGGCTTGTTAGCGAGTGGTCGTTTGCAAGGTTATTCCGAGCAGAGTCAGCGTTTACTGGCGATCGCGATGAGTAATACCGAGCGCTTGATCCGTCTAACCCAAGCCATCGAAAACGAACCTGGCATCCCCATAACTTTGGTTTCGGGAGCAGCTATGTCTCGTTTGCGCCTCGAATTAGACCTACGCAACGCCATTACCCAAGCTCACTTTCTGGTTTTCTTTCAACCCATTGTAGAACTCAAATCCGGTCGGATTAAAGGTTTTGAAGCCTTAGCCCGTTGGCAACATCCCGAACGCGGTTGGATATCGCCAGGGGAATTTATTACCCTAGCTGAAGAAATCGGCCTGATTCATGACCTCGGCTTGCTCGTACTGCGTCAATCTTGTCTGCAACTAGCCGCTTGGCAACAGCAAATTCCCGAAGCTCAAGATTTGTATGTGAGCGTAAATTTATCTACAACCCAGTTGTCAGAACCCCATTTAATTTCTCAAATCTGGGATATTCTAACTGAGACAGGGGTTGCAGCGCGATCGCTCCGTTTAGAAATTACCGAAAGTGCTGTTCTCGATCGTTCTCCGGCAGCTTTAGCTTGTCTCAAGCAATTGCAAAGCTTAGGCATTCAGTTGTATTTGGATGATTTTGGGACGGGTTATTCTTCCCTCGCTCGTTTGCAAGAAATCCCTGTAGATGTCTTGAAAATCGATCGCTCTTTTGTCAGTACCCAAAATTGGCATCTGATTAAAGTTATCGTGATGTTAGCATCTGGCTTGGGATTAGACATTATTGTTGAAGGTGTGGAAACCTCAGAGGAACTCGCACAAATCCAAACTTTGGATTGCCATCTCGTTCAGGGCTATTTTTTCTCAAAACCCCTCAATAGCGCACAAGCCACAGCGTTACTCAAGACTGCTCCTTGGCAACAACAAGCGATCGCGGAGGTTGGGGTTTAGTTATTGATAACACTATAGACATCTCCAAAAATAACCCTGTAACCTTTGATATGCCGTATCAAATTCAGGGTTTCTGGAGATGTTTTATGCCTTAATTTTCATATATGTAACAAGATTAACATGAATCAATGAGTTGTCTTTCAGCAAACAAAGAATAATTTGGATAGTTTGCCCGTAACAATTCTGATTTAAATTATCTTAAAAGACGGTTGAGGAGGTTTTAAGATAGAGTAAATTAAGCGTAATTCCTAAGTGAGTACAGTTAGGGTTAACTGAGGAGCAAATTGCAGAAACCTTGCAGTTACCTCTACAAGATGTGCAAGGGTTTATAGAATAGCGTATAGAGTTGAAGTCTGAGTCTATTTCTTTCTTGGCGATCGTTTTTGGTAAGGAATGGACTCAAGAGGCGATCGCAGTCTCCTCATACTCTAATTCATAACTCACAATTTAGCCATGCTTTCCCTAACTCAAAACACCTCTCGTCAGCGCGAAATCCTCGAAATTGTCCTCGGTAACGGTTGGGACTATATGCGGGGTTTATTGGTAGGAAATAAGTCTGATGAACCGCAACTTCCACCCCCCGAAGTGTTACGAAAAATCCTGGTAGAATTGGGGCCAGTTTATGTCAAACTAGGGCAACTTCTTAGCACTCGTCCTGACTTGCTCCCACCTCATTATATTACCGCTTTAACTGCCCTCCAAGCCCGCGTCCCGACAATTCCTTGGGTTGAAGTAGAAGCGATGATTCGTCAGCAATTACATCAACCTCTCGAACAAGTTTTTGCCAGCGTTAATACGATTCCGATTGCGGCTGGGTCTATTGCCCAAATTCACCGAGCTACCCTGGCGAATGGTCAAGAAGTGGCGATGAAAGTGCAACGTCCGGGGATTGAAAAGATTGTGGCACAGGATACGGCATTAATCAAGGGGGTAGCGGAGTTAGTTGCAGTAACGGACTTTGGTAAAGAATACGATATTATCGCGATCGCGGACGAATTTATTACTGCACTTAGGGCTGAATTAGACTTTACCAAAGAGGCGGCTTTTACCGAACAATTACGCCTGAATTTATCTAAAAGTAGTTGGTTTGACCCAGATCATTTAAAGATTCCCACGATTTATCAAGACTTAACAACACAGAAACTCTTAGTGATGGAATGGTTAGATGGAGTCCCTATTCTTGAAGCTGAAAATCAAGCTAATTTAACAGCGCAACGTCGTCAAGAGGTAACAACTTTACTATTTCGTGCCTTTTTTCAGCAAATGTTCTTGGATGGCTTTTTTCATGCTGACCCCCATCCAGGTAATATTTTCTACTTAGATAATGGCGGTGTTGCCTTACTTGATTGTGGCATGATTGGGCGTTTAGACCCCCGGACTCAAACTATTTTGGTGGAGATGTTGTTAGCGATTGTGGCGCTGGATGCAAAGCGTTGTAGTCAATTAACTATAGAACTTTCTGAGTCTGCGGAAAATGTTAAATTACCTCGGTTGGAAAGCGATTTAGACCGAATGTTGCGGAAGTATTACAACATAAGTTTATCGCAAATTAATTTTAGCGAAGTCTTCTACGAGTTATTACAAGTTTCTCGTAAAAATAAGTTACGATTACCAGGAAATTTGGGATTATATGCTAAAAGTATTGCGAATTTAGAAGGAGTTGCTAGAGGCTTTTATCCAGAGGTTAATTTACTGGATGAATTTAAGCCTTTGATGACAGATTTATTTAGCCGTCAATTATTAGGGGATAATCCACTACAAGCAGCTTTGAAAACGGCTCTCGATCTCAAAGATTTATCACTCCGCAGTCCTCGACAAATTGAAGTTTTACTCAATCGTTTATCTTCAGAAAGTTTACAATGGAATTTACGTTTAAAGGAAATTGACGGTTTGCGACGCAGTGTAGATGACTCAGCAAATCGGCTTTCTTTTAGTATTTTGGTGGGTTCGTTGATTATGGGGGCTGCAACGATCGCTGCGGGGACACAAACTTCACAATTGTCGATTGTGGTTTATATTTTGTTTGCAGCAGCAAGTTTGTTAGGATTGTGGTTAATCTTTAGTATTTTGCGATCGGGTCGTTTGAAGTGATATCGCGGTTTTCAATATAAAAGATAAATAGTTTGAAGTAAAGAAAATGCTAAGTACGCAAATTTCTACTGATATTTGGATAACAGCAACCTGGGATGATTATTTGAAGGCGATCGCGCTTTTTCCCGAACAAGGCAAAAGTTATTTTTACAATCATCAAATGAGGCTGGAAATGCCACCCGTAGGTAACGATCATGCTGGAGATCATTCAATTATTATTTATGCAGTTCATTTATTTGCAGGAATCAATAATATTGATTTGAACGGCAAAGATAACTTTAGTTATCGCAAAGTTGGAATGCAGGAAGCTCAACCGGATGCGTCTTTTTATATTGGAGAAAGGGCAAATATTGTTCCCTGGGGAACAGGAATTGTCGATCTCGATCGCTATCCTCCTCCTGATTTAGTCATAGAAATTGCGAATACTTCTCTTGCTGATGATATGGGGAACAAACGCTTGTTGTATGAGGATATGAAAGTGAGTGAATATTGGATTGTAGACGTGCAGAAAGTGGAAATTCTAGCATTTGCGATCGCGAACCAGGGGAGTCGCAGAATTAGACAATTTGAAGTTTTACCAAGTTTGGATATTGCTACACTCGAAACTGCTTTACAGCGCAGTCGTCAAAGCAATCATGGCAAAGTTAGCCCTTGGTTGTTAGCACAATTTCAAGAGTAATCTTATGAATCATTAAAACTGGCGATTAACTCATTCATTTCAAAGATAATTACTGATGAAAACTATATCTTTTCCCCAAGGATGGCGTATTATTTTCTTTTGGAGCTTTTTGGCTGCAAGTAAAACCATTCTCACTGCCCTCGCGATCGCTTTAGAAAAACTCGCACAATCTCGCCATCGTTTTATTGCTAAAATTAGCCAAAAACTTAAAAGTTATGCTCAATATAATGGAGTTTACTTAATTACATTTTATCAAAAATACATTTCTCCTTATAAAGGTTTTGCTTGCGCTCATCGCGTCTTGTATAAGAAAGACTCTTGCTCGCAGTACGTTAAAACATTACTAATTGAACAAGATTTACAGTCTGCGATCGCCTTATCGCATCAACGATTCCGAGATTGTAAAAAAGCTCGCTTGATTCTTCAATCAAAACAGCTTAATAGCGAAGATTTTGAGAAAGAATCTCCTAAAAGAAAACCCCGAAAAAATCACTTTTGTAGTGAAGCTCTAGAAGAAGGTTTTTGTGACTTTATAACACTACCTTTTGATTGCGCCGATACGGATTTTGACTGTATACCTGACTGCGGTGATGGTAACTTTGACTGTACTCCCGATTGTGGAGATTGTGGCAGTAGTATCGATTGTACGCCAAGTTGTGATTGCGGTTAACTTCAAATCAAAACCGTGTCTCATTATTTACGTCCCTTGGTAGAACCAAAGAACGAGATTCAACTAAAGAGGAAGAAGTAGAAACCGGGTTTCTAATTTTCGGAAAAAAGGCTCGTAACTCTTGACTAGAATACTTTACAGAGGTTCTTCAGCAAGCCCTAAAGATTGAGAGTTTTCAATGAGGATATGGCAAAATTCTGCTGTTTTCCATTCCTTTTTATCGGAAACCTGTCCATCCCCCAACTCGACAATTCGCCAGTCACCTTTCACTGTTTGAGCAATATCGACAGAATAGAACGGCGACACAATCCTCTTTGCAACTGATGCAACCACTTCAGGAAGCTCTTTTCCATGACGTGAGTAAGCTTTACCTCTCATGACGAAGTATCTTGCTTCAGTACCGGGAGTAAAGCTTTCAACCCGCCTGATAGCAACACCGCCCTCCACTTCTCCACGAAATTCCTTTATCAATCCAACTATTTTTACAGCTTCCTGAGCCGATCTCGCTATAGACCCTATTGCCGTAGTGTTAGATTTAACATAGTCTTTAACAAAGAATTCTTCCCAGCCCAAAGCAGCAATATTCTCTTCTAATTTTTCGTCCACTGCAAACAAATAAGTTTCTGGAGTGAAATCTCTGCAAACTTCATACCAGCCACTAATGTAATGGCACTTTAAGTAAGTTTCTAGATTAGTAACAGGGCATCCCCTCTTTTTCTTTACCGCTTGGGTAAGGTTATGATAACTTTCAGCGTTCAGCATCCACCCACGGTAAAGCACTTGCTGGCCATTTTCTAGCGGAGGCTTCGGCTTGAACTCTCCATACGACAAAGCGTCATAGTCGAACAAAACACAATTGATTCCTGCGGACTTGAAGTACAAATATTCTTCTTGATACGGCTCATCTGCTTGAACCGGATATATTGGATGTTTTGGGTATAGTATTTGCATATACGTTCTAAGCTGATGTCATACGAAATTTAGCTAAATAAGGGTGACTTACATTGACCACAAATTGGGTTGCCTTGATAGTATTTTGGCAGACGATTTTTGCGATCGCAATGGGAACATTTTACAATTGAAGAATCAAAGTCAGTATCTTGGCTTTGTGCCGTATAATTATTTTTACTATTCAAATAACGCTTTCTTCCCCGTATTTTTGCATACGAGTGTTTCCTAAATAATGACAATACTCTAGGATAGAATAACATCGAGGCTAACCTAATGAACCCTACTTCTGGCATTGCTTGGACAATTCACGACCTCGAATTATTACCCGAAGATGGTAAAACTTATGAAATTCTTGCGGGAGAGTTATTCGTGACAAGAGCGCCGCACTGGAAACATCAAGAAACCACTGGTAATATCTATGCTCAATTGCAAGCTTGGTCGCGAGAAAGTGAATTAGGACGAGCAGCTATTGCTCCTGGTATTATTTTTTCAACAACAGATAGTGTCATTCCTGATGTTGTTTGGGCGAGTCAGCAACGATTAACCGATGATTTAGACGAGTCGGGACACCTGACTAATGCACCGGAGTTAGTGGTTGAAGTCTTATCAAAAAGTAAGAAAGACCGCCAACGAGATTTAGAGTTAAAGTTGAAACTCTATTCGAGTCAGGGGGTACTAGAATATTGGATTTGCGATTATCAAAAGTTAGAAATACAAGTATATCGACGAGAAGCCGCAGTTTTGAAACGGGTCACAACTTTGTTTCTTCAAGATACTTTGACTAGCCCAATTTTACCGAACTTTTGTTGTCCAGTACAGGCAATTTTTAGTTAAGTATGGAGATATAGTGTAGGATGAAGAATGCTCACCACCTCCACTTTTGAAAAGAGTTTTTATTGTTATTCGACATAGCTGATAACGGTGAAATATAATATAAATAGCTAGATTTTAGCTTAAATAATAGAAGTACTCAGCCCAACAAGCAGAATGAAGTATGCAATTCTATTCTTGATGGTATCCGCCATTTTATGGTTTTATCCAGTTGTACGAGGGGGAGGTTGGTGGTGGTTACTTGCATGGCCAGCAAGTAGCTTTGCAATTTTGAGCTTGGGTTATGGTTTTCTAGGTGTCAAAATATTTGCTAAAAAATCAAACGGTCGTATCGGATTCCTATCATTAGTAATTTTGCTGCCTTATTTGGCCTACTTATGGTTGGTTTGGTATTTGGTACGAATACTAAGTTCAGAAAATCTCTACGATGAGGTTTATCCCGATTTAATCATTGGTAGAAAATTAATGGGATGGGAAATAATTGAAGGCATCGATCATGTTATCGATCTTACCTGTGAATTTAACAAACCAAAACAGTTCAACCGTTTGGATTATTACGCATTTCCTATTCTAGATGGGGCAGTTCCCAAAAAGGGGCAAATCGATCGCTGGGTTGATATTGTAATGAACCTACCGGGTAGAAAGTATATCCATTGTGCAGAAGGTCACGGACGGACTGGAATGCTGACTATTGCTTATTTAGTGAAATCGGGTCGGTGTCAATCCGTTGATGAAGCCCTAAAAACTTTGAAAATAATCAGACCCTTGATGAGGCTTGGGTCTCAGCAGCTAAAATTTTTGTATAGTTGGGAACGTCAAATCAATTAACCCCACGATATCCCCCCAAAGGCAAGAAACGAGGTTGTTTGATCCTCGCGGCATTTTACAATAGAGAATTGCGTCTCCAAGCGAGTTGCAACCCCGAAAATATCAAAGCTTTTAAAATGCCCACGTTAAGCCAACCTGTTAATTTAACTTTTCCCCTGACTGCCGTTGTCGGTCAAGAAGCGATTAAACTAGCCTTATTGCTGGTTGCTGTCGATCCGGGATTAGGGGGAGTCGCGATCGCGGGACGGAGAGGAACAGCTAAATCCGTGATGGCCCGCGCTATTCACGCCCTCTTACCCCCCATCGAAATCGTTAAAGACTCCTACTGCAACGAATCCCCCGAAGAAGCCGCAGCAAGACTCGGTGTTGAACCGGAAAGCCTCGAAACTGAGATTATTCGCGCCCCTTTCGTGCAAATTCCCCTCAACGCCACCGAAGACCGTTTGGTGGGGTCGGTGGATGTGGAAAAATCGGTACAGCAAGGCGAACCCGTATTTCAACCGGGACTCTTAGCCCAAGCCCATCGCGGCGTTTTGTATATCGATGAAATCAACCTCCTCGACGACCAAATCGCCAACCAACTCCTCACCGTGTTAACCGATGGTCGCAATATTGTTGAACGGGAAGGCATCAGCGTCGAACATCCCTGTCAACCTCTGCTGATTGCCACTTATAATCCCGAAGAAGGGCCGCTGCGAGAACATTTGTTAGACCGCATTGCCATTACCCTCTCTGCCGATGGCGTACTCGCGTTAGATCAACGAGTAGCAGCAGTAGAACAGGCGATCGCGTATAGCACTTCCCCTCAAGACTTTATCGCCCAATACGACGGCGACAGCGACAGCATTAAAACCGATATCCTCCTCGCCAGAGAATACCTTAAAGATGTAACAATTGCTGAAGATCAAATCCTCTACCTGGTCGAAGAAGCCGTCAGGGGGGTAGTCCAGGGTCATCGCGCCGAACTCTATGCTTTGCGTGTGGCCAAAGCCGCAGCCGCCCTTGATGGTCGCGAAAAAGTCACTCCAGACGATTTGCGTCGGGCTGTCGAGTTAACCATTATCCCCCGTTCTACCGTCGTCCAAGA
>JAWQFT010000036.1:0-41085 GCA_035968055.1 Jaaginema sp. PMC 1080.18
CCCTCTTCCCACTCCCCCCACTCCCCCGATTGCCGATTGCCGACTGCCCAAAAACCAATGCCTACTGCCCCTTAATCACTGAAAACCCCTACTTCTCCTTGATATAAACCACCTTCCGCATCAAATAAGCCAAAGCATACTCGCCGTGAGGATGTTCGGCCAAATCCTCAGCCAAAGCAAAAATGCGATCGGCGAGGGCTGTACCCATTTTCTCCACCATTGCTTGATGCTCGCTGTAACGTTGTTGTTGTTGGCGAATTCGGTTTTGCCATCGGGGTTCAAACAACTGCTCGATACAAGTATTCAAGCCCAACTGAGTGAGAGCATCCCACTCGCCATAATCGCACCAAATCCCACCACATTGCTGACAGCGATCGATGAAAAACGGCGTTTCGATCTTGACTTGAGCGCGGGATAAGTAACGGCTACATTCAGGACATAAAGCGGCTCTGGTGTCTAACTCAGAGCGACCAAAGGTAATATCAAGACCAACAGGAATTGCCGGGGCAGAATCGCTAGGTTGTTGGGCTTTCCAGGCTTCGTAGTTTTCTCCAGAGAGCCACTGACCTTTACATTCGACGCAGTATTGAGCGATTAAATTGGGGCTGATTTCTAGATTGCCCAAAGGCGCTTGAGAACATTTAGGACATTTCATAACACGCTTAAATCTTGTAAAGTTTCGCTAAAATTTAGAGTCCGATTAACTCATGACAATAGCCGATTAACTGCTCGATGCGAGTCAAACAAGCCGTCAAACGCTGTTGGCTTGTTTGGACTTGGCGAGAAGCTTTGAAAAAGATTATATCTGTCTGTAATAAACGCAAACTGCGGTTAACTTCTGTATGAAGCGATCGCCATCGAGATGCGATCGCCAAATCCACCGATTCTGTTATCAAACTAACAATCCGATCCTGGTACACTTGTTGAACCTTATAATTCTCGTGTTCTAGGCGCTCTAACTCTGGAGGCTCTGACGCGATCGCGGTTTGTAATCCTTCTAGAGCTATTTTCAACTCTGTATAGCTTTGCTGATGTGATACAGGTAACATAAAGATACAATTGAGGTAAAATTTTTATACATAAACTTGATTTTTAAGTTTACTTGTGCATATCAAAACAGTTATTTTTACTCAATTCTCTCGCAATTTAATGGTCACTGCCACACTTTAGTCGGAAACTCTTGCTCGCATCTAACTTATGATTACTACTAACCTAGCTTCGACCCCCACCGCAGACTTTGTACTTCCTGAATGGCTCAACCAGTGTTTAATTATTCAACAAAAAAACGACGCTGATGCCACCGCCGACAACGACTTAATTTGTCGCGCCTTTGAATTTGCCTACACTTTGCACGAAGGACAAAGACGCAAATCCGGCGAACCCTACATTGTGCATCCCGTCACCGTTGCCGGAATGCTGCGGGACCTAGGGGGCGATAGCGCGACCATTGCAGCAGGATTTTTACACGATGTGGTCGAAGATACCGAAGTCACCCCCGCAGAAATCGAAGAACAATTCGGGGAAGAAGTACGCCATTTAGTCGAAGGCGTGACCAAACTTTCGAGCTTCAACTTTTCGAGTAAAACCGAGCGTCAAGCCGAGAACTTTCGCCGAATGTTTATGGCCATGGCCCAAGATATTCGCGTGATTGTCGTGAAACTCGCCGATCGCCTTCACAATATGCGAACTCTACAGCATTTGCGCCCGGAAAAACAGCGCCGCATTGCTCAAGAGACTATGGATATTTTTGCTCCCCTAGCCAACCGTTTAGGGATTGGGCGCTTCAAATGGGAACTCGAAGACCTGAGTTTTAAATATCTCGAACCGGAAGCTTATCGTCATATTCAGACCTTAGTAGCCGAACGCCGTATCGACCGCGAAGAACGTATTACCCAAGTAATCGAATGTTTGCGAACCCAGTTACGAGAACTCGGTATTAATGTTTTTGAAATCAAAGGCCGTCCCAAACACCTCTACAGCATTTATCAAAAAATGCAGCGCCAGCATAAAGAGTTTGACGAAATTTACGACATTGCGGCTTTGCGAATTATCACGGAAACCAACGACGCTTGTTACCGCGCTTTGGCCGTGGTTCACGACCAATTTAAGCCCATTCCGGGACGCTTTAAAGATTATATTGGGCTGCCCAAACCCAACCGCTATCAATCCCTCCACACCAGCGTTGTCGGCCTCACGGGTCGTCCTCTAGAAGTACAAATTCGCACCATCGAGATGCACCACGTCGCCGAATATGGGATTGCGGCTCACTGGATTTACAAAGAAAGTGGTAATTCTCAAAATACCCACCTCAGCCCCGAAGACGAGAAGTTTACTTGGTTGCGGCAGTTACTCGAATGGCAAAATGATCTCAAAGATGCTCAAGAATATGTAGACAGTCTCAAGGACAATCTGTTTGAGGATGAGGTGTATGTGTTTACTCCCGATGGCGATGCGATCCCCCTGAAACGGGGAGCAACACCCGTTGACTTTGCTTATCGCATTCACACCGAAGTGGGCAATCACATGAAAGGGGCGCGGATTAATGGTCGCTGGACAGTCCTCGATACCCCGTTGCAAAATGGCGATATCGTCGAAATTATCACCAGTAAAAACAGCCATCCGAGCTTAGATTGGCTCAATTTTGTGGTGACTCCCAGCGCTCGCAACCGCATTCGTCAATGGTTCAAGCGATCGCATCGCGAAGCCAATATCGCTCGCGGTCGAGAGTTACTCGAAAAAGAACTGGGCAAAAATGGTTTTGATGCGCTGCTCAAATCCGAACCGATGCAAATGGTGGCCGAACGTTGTAATTATCACAGTGTCGATGATTTACTCGCGGCTTTGGGTTATGCCGAAGTCACCC
Organism: Jaaginema sp. PMC 1080.18; assembly: GCA_035968055.1. Classification (GTDB taxonomy): domain Bacteria; phylum Cyanobacteriota; class Cyanobacteriia; order Cyanobacteriales; family Spirulinaceae; genus Jaaginema. The sequence continues at coordinate 2,864 of JAWQFT010000036.1, forward strand.
TCAATCATGTGGTCAATCGCCTGCGAGACGCGGTAAAAACCCTGCAACCGATCGAGGAAAATGACTCGAAAATGCCAGCAACCGGGCAAGCTTATATGCAGGTGTGCAATCCTCCCACCCCCAATCAGCAAACCTTAGTTTCTCCTATTGCTGGGGTTGAGGGTTTATTGTATTACATTGCTGGGTGTTGTAATCCTTTACCGGGCGAACCGATTATTGGTATTGTGACGCGATCGCGCGGTATTTCTATTCATTGTCAAGGCTGCCACAATACTGACAATATTGAAGGCGGTCGTTTAGTTCCGGTGAATTGGAACCCGATTCCCAGTCCCCATCGCAGCACCACCTACATTGTGAATTTGCAAATCGAAACCATCGATCGCGTCGGCGTTTTTAAGGATATTTTGGCTCGCTTGAGCGATCGCAATGTTAATGTTTGCAATGCCAGCGTCGAAACCCGCGCCGGACACCCGGCTACGATTAATTTGGGGATTCAAATTCGCGATCGCCCTCAATTTGAATCCGTCCAAGCCCAAATTCGGAAAATTAGCGATGTTCTCAATGTTCGTCGCGTCGATAATCAAGTTTAATTAATGTTGCGGATGGGGATGAGAAGGAATTGCCTCTTTTTCGGGAATAGTTAGATCGAGCTTAGTATTAGAGATTAAGGCGATCGCGGTAGAAAAATATTAATTTCTCAAAGGCGCGATCGAATTTAATTTCTGACCATTGTTTTGGCTCTCCCCCATGCGCTCTTGCTAAAAATCAAGTTATGATTGCCAATAAACCAACGCGATCGCGCGGACTCCTAAAAATCTCTGGTACACTGCTGATAAAGCAAACCTTCGGGCGCGATTTCCCACGACCCACAAGATAAACTTAAATAAGGGGCATCTCAAAATACATCTACCCTATTTCTTCCCTAGAAAAATTTTAGGTTGATTTTTCCTCGTTTTTTATTAGGTTCGGAGTTGCCTAATTTTGATGTTCCTAACATCTGATGTTGCCTCCCGATGAAAGGTTATTGTTGTTCTACCTAGGTCGAAATCAAGCCCCAGTCTCAATTAATTACAAATCATTCAATTTTTAGTGCGGTGGTCGATCGTCATCCATTTCTGAAGCCCGACGCGGTAAAAATGCCTGTAGGTATCTTGGCAGCTTATCCCTCAGAAGCTACCGATCGCCAAGCTTTTCTACACGGTACATATTTAGCCCTCGCACAAATTAACGCTCGCGGCGGCATTTTAGGGTGTGCCATTGAGCCGATTTTAGTTTCAGCAGAAGGCAGTCTCGAACAATGGTGTTGTGCGACCGAACAGTTATTAAGTCAAAAAACCGTCCACACTGTATTGGCTGCTGGAGATTCTCAAGTCCGCAAAGCCTTAATTCCAATCCTAGAAAAGTATCAATGCTTGTTGTGGTATGCCTCCCGCTACGAAGGTTTAGAACACAGCGTTCAGATTTTTTATACGGGGGCTTGTCCCAATCAGTACCTCGAACCCGCGATCGCTTGGTTAGCCCAACAGCCTTTTAGCAAAATCTATCTCCTGGGTAGCGATACTTTATTGGCGAAAACGAGCAATCATATTCTTAAAAATAAACTCAAAGCCATTGGCAAACAAATCGTCGGGGAAGACTATATTGCCCTGGATACAGACGATTTTGAGCCGGCGATCGCCCGATTGCGGACTCGTCAACCTCATTTGCTGTTCAATACTCTCGTGACTGAGGCCAATCTCGCTTTTTACCCTCAGTACAGCCAAAGCCAATTAACGATTCCCAGTTTGGCCATCAATCTCAACGAAGCTCAAATTGCCCAAATTGGCGATCGCCCTTGGGACTGCTACACCCTGGCCAACTATTTCCCCAGTTTAGACAACCCCAGCAATCACCAATTCAAACAAGCGTATCAAAATCAAGACGACAATGCCCCCCTCGAAGAAATCAGCGCGGCGGCTTATCGTCAAGTTTATCTGTGGAAACAAGCCGTCGAACTTGCCCATACCTTTACTGGCGATCGCGTGCGGGTTGCAGCTTACGGTCAAAGCTTAGACTCTCCCAGTGGCTTAGTCAGTCTCGCGGCTAATCACCACCTCAGTCAACCCTGTTATTTAGCTCATCTTCGACCCCACAGTAACTTAGAAAGGATAGAAACCCTCGCACCGCAAGTCAACCCGTTACCCTGGTTAGGCACAGAAGCCGCTACCTTCAAAACCTCAGACATCCTGCTCGAAGTCATCTCCGAAATTTCCCACTGGATTCGTCGCAGCCAAGTTCTCGAAGAACGCTCCGAACAAATCGCCGATCTCGAAAACGCGATCGCCCAACTGCGAAACGAAGCCACCGCTTATCAACAAGTCGAAACCGTCATGCAGGATTATGGCACAGAACTGCGGGCTTTGTTCTCTGCCATGAGCGATACCGTTTTCGTTACCAATGCTCGCGGTATCACCCTCAAAATTGCCCCCACCAACCCCAATAACCCCCATAAACCCGACACCACTGCCATCGGCAAAAGTCTCGCCGATCTCTATCCCCCCAAAACCGCCGCCGCTCTCTGGAGCTATCTCCAACAAGCCCTCGCTACCCAACAAACCGTCAGCTTTGAAATCTGCTTATCTCAAGGGCAAAGTTGCGACTACAACCCCGACTTACCCCCAGACGATGAGGCAAACTCCTCCACAGAACTGTGGTTAGCCGCCAGCTTATCCGCCGTGAATCACAATACCGTGGTGTGGGTAGGGCGCGATATCACCGAGCGTAAATACATCGAACAAGCCAGAGAACGCGATCGCCAAGAACTGGAAATGCAGTTTGCCGAACGCACCGCCGCCCTCGTGGTTTCGAGCGATCAACTGGTCACCGAAATCGTCGAACACCAACAAGCCGTCCGCACCCTACAATCGACCCGCGACCAACTCCAAGCCATCTTAGACGCAGTACCGGGGATTGTTTCTTGGATTAGCTCGGACTTGCGTTATTTGGGCGTTAATCGGCATCTGGCGCAAACCTTTGGCTTGCCTTGCGAGAACTTTGTGGGGAAAGATATTGGCTTTTTGCAAGCCAGTTCCGATTTCAAAGACTTTGTTCGAGATTTTTTCCGCAGCAATGTCACGGAAACTCTCCACGAAATTACCGCCACGGTGTCCGACAATCCCCGTTCTTACCTGATTGCTGCCCAGAAGTACGACGAAGGCCGTGCCGCTTTTACCGTGGGTATTGACATCACCGAACGAGCTAGGGCGAATGAAAGCCTCAGAGCCACAAAAGAGCAGCTTCAAGCCATCTTAGACGCAGTACCGGGGATTGTTTCTTGGATTAGCTCGGACTTGCGTTATTTGGGCGTTAATCGGCATCTGGCACAAACCTTTAATTTGCCCCCGTTGAACTTTGTGGGGAAAGATATTGGCTTTTTGCAAGCCAGTTCCGATTTTAAGAACTTTGTCCGTAACTTTTTTCACAGTCCGGCTCAAGAGGATTTACGGGAAATTGCCACCCGCGTCCGCGGCCAAACTCACCATTATCTTATCGCCGCTCAGAAATACGATGAAGGTCGCGCCGCTTTTACCGTGGGGATTGATATTACCAAGCGGTTTGAGGCTATTGAAGGTTTGCGCCAAGCTGAAGAAAAATATCGGGCTATTTTTGAAAATACGGTAGAAGGGATTTTTCAAACCTTACCCGACGGCAGTATTCAGAGCGCCAATCCAGCTTTAGCTCGTATTTACGGCTACAGTTCTCCCCAAGAACTTATGAGTGGCTTGTTGAATGCGCGAGATTTGTACCTCGATCCCCAACGTCGAGCGGAGTTTGTCCGTATTATTGAAAGTAGTGGGGTAGTGGTTGATTTTGAGTCCCAAGTTTCTCGCCGCGATGGGAATATTGTCTGGATTTCTGAAAATGCCAGAGCAGTGCGGGATGAAAATGGCGATTTACTGTACTACGAGGGTACGGTTGAGGATATTACCGAACGCAAAAGAGCCGAAGCCGAACTCAAACAACTCACCGAACAACTGGAAACTCGCGTCGAAGAACGCACTCAAGAACTACAACAGTTGAATTTGCAACTGTTGATGGAGATTGGAGAACGAGAACGCATTGAGGCGGCGTTGCGGAAGTCAGAGGCGGAATTGAAGGCGTTGTTTGCGGCGATGACTGACGCGATCGCGGTGTTTGATGCCCAAGGTCGTTATATTAAAGTTGTCACCACCAATTCTGAAGCTATCTACAGTCCCGTGGCTGACCGCATGGGTAAAAGTGTTTACGAGGTGTTGCCCCTAGAAACAGCAGATTTGTTTTTGGCGAATATTACCAAGGCTTTGCAATCGGGAGAAACGGTTAATATTGAATATTGTTTGCGTTTGGGTTCGGGAGGACTGCAAAATCCGGTGAATCCCAATGCGATTATTCACAATGCGGAAGGCGAGGAAGTTTGGTTTGCGGCTAGTGTTTCGCCTTTGCCGGAAGATTGCGTTATTTGGGTTGCTCGCAATATTACCGAACGGCGACGGGTACTCAATGCCCTGCAAGAAGCTGAAGAAAAGTATCGCAGCATTTTTGAGAACGCGGCGGAGGGAATTTTTCAAATTAGTCTAGATGGGCGCTATTTGAGCGCGAATCCGGCGTTGTTGGCGATGTATGGTTACAATTCTTTCACGGAAATGGCCGAGCGTCTGTTTCCGGTTAAAGACCGCTTGTTTGTCAGTGCCAATCAGTGGTTGAAGCTCACCGAACTGCTGGCGACAGAAGGTTATGTTTCGGATTACCAATCGCGGGTATATCGACGAGACCTCAGTACGATATGGACTTCCCAAAATATTCGTTTGGTTCGGGATGAAGAGAATAATCCCGCTTACTACGAAGGCACAATTCAAAATATTACCAAGCGCAAATTGGCTGAAGATGCTTTGCACTGGGAACGGGAAAAATCCGAACGCCTCTTGCTCAATATTTTACCCAAACGTATTGCCGAACGCCTCAAACAGGACTCCTCCGCGATCGCCGAACGCTTTGAGGATGTCACGATTCTGTTTGCTGATATCGTTGATTTTACCTCTTGGTCGTCCCGCGTCGCGCCCACGGAGTTAGTCGATTCCCTCAACGATATTTTCTCTGTCTTTGACCAGCTTGCCCAAAAATACGGCCTCGAAAAAATCAAAACCATTGGGGATGCTTACATGGTAGCGGGCGGTCTTCCTATTCCTCGCCCCGACCATGCTGAAGTGGTGGCGAAAATGGCTTTGGAAATGCAATCGAGTATTAGCGGTTTTCGTCGCGATGATGGCGAGGTTTTTCGCCTCCGCATCGGCATTAATACCGGCCCGGTTGTCGCGGGGGTAATCGGGATTAATAAGTTTATTTACGACCTTTGGGGAGATGCGGTTAATGTGGCTTCCCGCATGGAATCCCACGGTGTTCCTGAAGGCATTCAGGTGACTCAACAAACCTACGAATACCTCCGGGACAAGTACCATTTTGAAGCCAGAGGCGAGATTGCGATTAAGGGGAAAGGTAAAATGCCAACCTATTGGTTGCGAGGACACCGTTAAGGGTTTGACCTTTTGAGGGTGTCCTTGGCAAAAATTAGTCGCTTTTCACCTGGGGAAGAGGGTTTCTTAGAAGGAATAGCGCAACACGCGCACTGCGGTTTCTGAAGGCAAGTCTGCCGCAGCAACCGTTAGGGAATCGCTGTTAATACGGCTGACTTTGGCACTATCCACTAAGCTTAAAAAGGTTTCTAATCCTTCGATATCGCACTGAGTTCCGGCGGCTTGGGTGCGATAGTGGGTGGGAATGACCAAGCGCGGATTGAGCAGTTGCATGGCGGCGAAGGCTTCTTGGGCATTGTAGGCTTTTGGCCCGCCACCTACGGGGAGTAATAGGATATCCGGGCGACCCATCAAAATCTGCTGTTCGATCTCGATGGGGGCTGCTGCCCCACCCAGGTGGAGGATTTTTACACCTCCTTGATTCCATACCCAAGCGACGTTTTCCCCGAAACGCCGCCCCCCAACGCGGTCGTGGGCGATGGCAATACCTTGAAAGCGAATCCCTGCGGCTTCGTAAGCCCCCGGCTCAAATAGAATATCGGGGTTGCCGGGTAAGTTCTCGGCTGCTCCTTCGTCGAACAGTTGAGAGCTAATCAAGACCAAATCGGCAGGGACTCTCGGTAAGCGATAACCTGCCGTACAGCCAATGGTACGAAAGGGATTGACTAAAATCCGCTTACCGCTACCACTAAATAAAAAGCAAGTATGACCCAACCACTTGAGATTCATGCCCCTGGTTTGCGCTTGGGCGGAGGGCTTCACGGTCAAGGCCGCTGCTGCGGTTAAGGCACTTACTCCCCCGTAGTGTAGTAACTTTCGCCGTTTCATTGTAATACTTTCCCAGTTTTCGATAATTCTCAATATTTTTGTCCCTTGCATCCCCATCTGGTGAGGTTGGGGTCGAATCAATAGCTGTTCGACTTCCTTCTAGACAGAGGGGGCGACAGATTTGACCTTTTGAGTCAGCGATTGTAAGAAGTTGCGGAGTAACTTTTTCCCCGAATCTGTCAAAACGCTTTCTGGGTGAAACTGGACTCCCTGAATCCAGGGATAGTTCCGATGACGCACGCCCATAATGGTGCCGTCTTCGACCCAAGCGGTGATTTCGAGGCTATCCGGTAAACTTTCTCGTTCGATCGCCAGGCTATGATACCTTGTTGCGGTAAAGGGATTGTTTAAATTTTCAAATACCCCGACGCTGGTGTGGTGGATGGCGGAGGTTTTACCGTGCATCAAGACGGGGGCGGCAATGACGTTGCCCCCGAAGACCTGACCGATGCTTTGATGGCCCAAGCAAACTCCTAGAATGGGGGTGTGGGCAGGCCCGAGGATGCGGATAATGTCGAGGGAGATTCCGGCATCGTCGGGACGACCCGGCCCGGGGGAAATGACGATACCATCGGGTTGTAGCTGTTGAATGCCTGGGATGTCGATTTGGTCGTTGCGATAAACCACTACTTGACGAGCGACAGGTAGGGTTTGACCGAGTTCGCCGAGATACTGAACGAGGTTGTAGGTAAAACTGTCGTAGTTATCGATAACAAGAATCAAGGTTTGCTTCTCCTGGTTCGGGATTCTAGCTCACAAACGGCGCGATCGCGCGACCCAAGGGCGGTAGTAAGATCAAACTGGCAACTAATACAGCCGCGATCGCTGAAATCAATACCGCCCCCGCCGCACAGTCTTTGGCAATTTTAGCAAGTTCGTGATACGTCTGCTGTACGGTCAAATCTACCACGGATTCTAAGGCGGTGTTGAGCAACTCTAGTACCATGACCAAAGCACAGGTCAAACTCACAATCGCCATTTCCACGGTACTGACTTGCAGGGCTAAACCTATGCCAATCGCTAATGTTCCGATAATGCTGTGAATCCGAAAGTTACGCTGGGTGATAAAAGCATAACGCACCCCTGCCCAAGCATACTTAAAACTTAAAAATAGGTTGGGTGCAACTGCCCAAGCGAGTTTCCGATGGGGAATCGGAAGCGAACGTTCTCTTTTAGATTCAGAGGGGGGAGGATTTTCGGACTTCAAGAGGGATGAGGATTTTGCCCCATAAGGGGGTGTCCCTGTAGAAGAACTTGAAGTTGTTAGTTGCTGATGAAAATTCATAAATCGCCAACCCAATCGAAAATGACTCTAGTCAACATTAATGATAATTGGTATTTTGGGCGATCGCGTTTCTGGGTTTCTACGGAAATCTTTAAAATTCCCAGGCAAGGGGAATTCCTACCTGTTGTAAAAATTGCTCTTGCTGAATCAACATTTCTTGTAAGCGTTCTTCTGTGGGATGATCCCACCCTAACAAGTGCAATAGCCCATGAGCAAATAGCCACAGCAATTCTACCCTTAAAGCGCGCTCTTGTTGCTCGTCGGCTTGTTTTTGGGCAGTTTCCACCGAGATCGCAATATCACCTAGATACAATGGCTCATCTTCGGAAAATACGGCGATATCCGGGAAATCTACATCTATTTCAGCAAAGGCTAAAACATCGGTGGCTTTGTCTTGCTGGCGATATTGAGCGTTGAGTTTTTGAATTTCGCGATCGCCAGTTAGTCGTAAACTTAGCTCGTAACCCAAAATACCCTCCGCAGACTCCTGAGAAAGGCTCTCTAACCAGCGTTGCGCGTAGTCAGATAGTGTTTTTTCATCGAGAGGGCAATCCTGGTGCTGAGGGGCAAAATACTGGTCTTGGAGATACACCGTCACCCCGGTTGTTTGGGGTGTAGGGCTGGTTTCTTTCATCGGGTTAAATAAGCCAAGCCAATGAGTAAAGCAAGCAAGCCTGCGGTTGATAAAAAGAAGTGGGTCAAAGATTTGCGCCCTTTGCGTACCATGTTCCGCATGGCCAGTTTGACATAACTTGGCGGTGTTTCTTGAGTTTGGGTTGAATTGGGTTGAGGAGTTTCTACAGTCATATTGGTTATTGGTTATTGGTTGTTAGTTGTTAGTTGTTGGTTGTTGGTTATTCATCAATCACAAAATCCTCCCTCTTCCCACTCCCCCCGACGACTGCCGATTGCCGATTGCCGACTGCCCAAAACTACTGCCCACTGCCCAAGACCTACTGCCCTTTAATCGCTGTTGACTGACGAAATTGATTATAGTGTATTTTGAAAATACAAGGTTTTGATGCCCCCTGTTTTCAACGCTTATCTCTCCCCGTCCTCACAGCGCCGAGATTCCCTGTCATCAAGAGGCGCAATGGGTAACTTGGCAAGATAAGACGAGATAATTTCAGGGATTTTTGGGTGACGCACAACCAACAAACAATAATAAAATATGTCTCGCGCTAAAGCTCTGCAATACTATATTTTGACGCGCCTTTTGCTTGCGCCGTTGATGATTTGGACGATTGTCACTTTGGTTTTTCTGCTGTTGCGAGCGACTCCAGGAGACCCTGCCGACGCTATTTTAGGTAATCGCGCCCCGGAAGCGGCGAAACAAGCCCTCAGAGAGCAGCTAGGACTATCTCAGCCCTTGATTTTGCAATATTTTGATTATTTAGGGGATTTGTTGCGCTTGGATTTGGGGACATCTCTCACCAGTCGCGGCTTGTCGGTGTGGGAGGTGATTCAGCAGCATTTCCCGGCGACGGTGGAGTTAACGGCTTTTGGGATTACGGTGGCAGTTGTGGTGGGTGTCGGGGTGGGGATTTTGGCGGCTTCTCATCCCAATACGCCTCTGGATGTGGGGGGGCGCTTATTTGGCATTATTACTTATGCGATTCCGTTGTTTTGGATGGGGATGGTGTTGCAGTTGCTTTTTTCGGTGCAGTTGGGTTGGTTTCCGTTGGGGACGCGGTTTCCGGTGGGAGCGCCCCCGCCGCCGACAATTACGGGATTGTATCTTATTGATAGCTTAATGACGGGGAAATTGGGGGATTTCGCGATCGCGCTCCACTATCTCGCTCTCCCGGCGTTATCTTTGGGTATCCTACTCAGTGGGATTTTTGAGCGCATTGTGCGGGTAAATCTCAAACAAACCCTGCAAGCGGATTATGTGGAAGCGGCTCGCGCGAGGGGGATTCCTGAAGGTAAAATTTTAGTTTCTCATGCCCTTAAAAATGCTTTAATTCCAGTAATTACGGTGTTGGGTTTGACGTTTGCGGCGTTACTCGGTGGGGCGGTATTGACGGAAGTGACCTTTTCTTGGCCGGGTTTGGGAAATCGTTTATACGAAGCAATCTCGCTACGGGATTATCCCACGGTGCAGGGGATTATGGTCTTTTTTGGGGCGATTGTGGTGTTGGCGAGTATTGGAATTGATATTCTGAATGCTTTGGTTGACCCTCGCATTCGCTATTAATTGAGGATGAAATTACATTTTTGTGTAGTTTGCTCGTCAAATTTGCTGCTATTGAAGTCAATCGTCTATATTTGAGTCGATAAAAAATCACCCGTCTACCCCAAACGACTTTGTAACTATGACTCTCAAAAGCTGGCTGAAGCTAAAGTTACCGCTTTTTTATTGTACCGTCGCGATCGCCTCTGGATGGGGGAGCGCGATCGCCCAAACTCCCCCCGAACCGCACTCCTCAACACCGCTCCTGGCTCAAGAAGCAGAAACCCCGCCAGATTTTAGCCTCACCCCCCGCGTTGGCGGACAATTCACCACCGGACCCGAAGCGGGGTATAACAGCAGCTACGGCAGCATCTACGGTTGGATTCCCTTCGCTCAAACTCCCGGTAGTAGTCTCGCTTTTGCCGAGGGACGCTTCAATATCGCCACCGTAGGAGGGCGTTTGGGGGGAAATCTCCTCCTCGGTTATCGCAACTATATCGAAGCCAGCGATTTAGTGTGGGGTGCTTATCTCGGTTACGATATCCGCAGCGATAATAGCAAAACCTATCATCAACTCAGCACCGGGGCTGATTTTCAAACTGGAATTTGGGAAACTCGCATCAACGGTTACTTCCCCATTGCCAACACTACTAATACTATTGCCAATAATAATACGATTCTCAGTTCGACAGCGACTAATCCTCAATTCGTCGGCAACTTCCTACAATTTACCCAAACCAACACCGTTCGTCGTGAAAGCATCGTAGATTCGGCGCTGACAGGCTTTGACTTGGAAACGGGAGCAAAACTTTATAGTTGGGAAGGAGGGGATTTACGGGGCTATCTTGGCACATATCTCTACGGAGGCGAAAATGTCTCAACTTTCGTGGGGTTACGCAGTCGTTTAGTAGCTCGTCCTACCCCGAATACCAATATAGGCTTAACTCTACAAACCGATGGGGAATTTGGCACAAATTTGATTCTGAGTTTTGGGGCAAGTTTTGGGGGAAGTCGCAGCAATCAAACCGAAAATACGGTGGTTAAACGCTTAGGAGAAGGGGTACAACGACAAAGCCAAATCGCCCTCGCTCGCAATAGTAGCAGCAGCACAACTACCACGACAACGACGACGAATGCGACGAATCCTGCTACGGGACAACCCTGGTTTTTCCGTCATGTCACCTCGACAGGAGGGAATGGTAATGGCACGTTTGAGAGTCCTTACAATACGATTACGGAGGCTCTCAATGGCATTGCGAGTGACGGGAATCAGATTGTTTATGTGCAGGGAAGTGGCACGTTTGCGGGGAATTTAACGATTCCGAGTAATGTACAGTTACTTTCAACGGGACCGACGCAGCAAATTAGTACCACTACGGGTAATTTAACTTTACCTCTTTCGGGTAGTGGTAATATTCCGACGATTAATGGTACAGTCGCCCTGAATAGTGGCAGTTTAATTGATGGTTTTAATTTGAGCCGGACGCTTTCTATTGATAGTTTGAATGGGACGGCGACGGCGCGGAATTTGACGATTACGACGAGTAATGAAAGTGGGATTAGTTGTAGTAATATCACCGGGACAGCGACGCTGAATTTGACGAGTGTTAATGTTAATACGACGAACAGTAATGGCATTAATTGTACGAATGTTAGTGGCAGTTTGACTCTGAGTAACGGGACGGTGACAACCAGTGGCAATCAAGCGGCACTCTCCCTGCAAAATAGTACAGGCTCAACGACTTTTTCGGGAATGACGGTTACAGCGAATAATGGGGGATTGTTACAAGGTAATACGATTAATAATCTCTCTATTACTAACAGCACTTTGGTGAGTAATAATGCTCCGGGTAATGGGATTGATTTAGAAAATGTGACGGGGACGGCTACAATTTCTGGGAATACCGGAAGCCGGATTTCGGGAGCAACGACTGAGGGAGTAGCGTTGAGAAATTCAACGGGAACGATTAACCTTTCTGGTTTTACGATTGCTAATTCGGGTCAAAATGCGGTACGAGCGACGAGCGTTACTGGTACGCTTAATGTTAGTAATAACACGATTAGTAATTCTGCGGCTCGCGCTTTTTATTTAGTCAATACTGCGGGGAATCTCAATCTAACTTTAGCGAATAATCAAATTAGTGATTCTGTAGCTGACGGGATTCGTATCGATCTCAGTAATACGGCTAATATGACGGCGACGGTTTCCGGTAATACTATCGACCGCACGACAAGTGCTGCGGGAGATGCGATTGATTTTGAAGCGATTGGTAATAGTGTTTTGAATCTGGAAATTCGGAATAATACAATTAGCAATTCGGGTAATTCTGGGATTGAGTTAGAGGTACAAAATGCCGGAATTTTAAACAGTCGGGTTATTAATAATACGATTAGTAATTCGGGTGGGGATGGTATTTTGTTCCTGCACAATAGCAGCCAGAATTTAACGATGACTGTGAGTGCTAATACGATTACAAATAGTGGTATCGCGGCTAATGGTATTACGAAAACGCCCGGACCACCCCCGATTAATGTGGGGAATGGTGGTTTTGGGATTGGGGTTTTGACTTTGGCGAATGGTAATTTACAGTTGGATGCTTCTTTGAATAGGATTACGGATAGTCAGGATGCTAAAATTGGTATTGCGGCTAATCCCAACTTTACGCCTTTTGGGGGAATGAGCTTCCCTGGATCGTCGAGAATTGATGCGAATTTCCAGTTTAATACTTTAGCAGGAACAGGAGCAGGAGCAACCACCATTGCACCCCTCAATGCTGGCAGTTTGGGGGCTTTGGTTGATAATAATGGGACGATTTGTACGAAGCTACAATTTAATACTGCTAACGATGTGAATGGAGCAGGTTATTTGTTTGCCAGATTTGCAGCAACTGCAACATTTATTCAAGATACTGGCATAAATACAGGGACAGTTCAGGGTTTTGCTCTTGGGGTACCCAGTACTCCTCCTAATCCTATTGCTTTCCCATCTGGAACTTGCAATTTGCCGTAGTGCCGTGATACATCTTAAATTTGTGTGATAGTAACGCACCTGTAAAACGTTTGAATTTCGGTGCGTTACGCTGCGCTAACGACACCCTACTGCCGTGACACAGCAGTAGTTTAGCTGTCGCCACCGAGCCAGATTATGGGTAAACTGGGGGTAGCGGCGTTGGAGGCGATCGCGTCTGTTTCTCGATCCAAGACTGCCTCGACGCGATCGCGAATCTCCTCGGCTTCTTCTAGGGAATTACCGACGCTGGTTAAGCCGAGTTTGCCAAATTCGGACAATGCTCCCATGAGGTGAAACACTGTCCCGGTCATGGTGCTACTATCGAAGTGCAAGCGATGACAGGTGATAATTTCCATCAGGTCGTTGGGTAATAATCCTCGATATTGCGGCTTTTGCAGGTTGTCGGATGCGATGTAATACTTGGGTTTGCCTTGTTGGGAGTAGAGTAACCCAGTATCAGGATCGCTTTGACCATTGGTGAGTAGTTTTAAGGCCATAAAGGGGTGAGTTGTACCCCCTTTACGCAGGTTAATTTCGATGGCTTGGATATCCCATTGCTTATCCGGTTGACGGACGGCGATAAAATCGACACCATACCGCTCTAGAGCGCCCTTGGAGGCTAGGACTTTCCCCACTTTGATTCCCATCTCCTGCAACTGCAAACGATAGGCTGCATCCGCCGGGAAACGACAGCCGAGATAGATTTGGCCGTTGGGTCCACCGAGGATTTGGTCGTGGGTGGAAAGGATGTGAACTTCGCCGTCGGGGGTAATATAGCCTTGGACGCTGGGAGATCGCTTTTCTTCTCCTTCTACAAAGGCTTCGACAATGGCCCCTAAGTCGGGAATGCGACTAGAAAAGGCTTCCCAGGTTTCGCTGTCGGATTGGAAGCCGAGGTGAGGGAGGCGATCGCGAATGGTCTGAAGGCGCTGCGATCGCGTATGCTGGTCTGAGACGGGTCGTAAGTCGAGCAGGGCGTTTCCTTCCCCCGAAAAGCCTTCGTTGAGCTTAATTACCATTCGCTGCAAATCGGGGTTACGTTCCCACAAGTCGGCTGCGGCTTCAACCACTTCTTCGGCGTTTTTTGCACCGATTATCCCGTCGGGGTGGGGGATTTGCGCTTCTGCAAAAACGTCGCGACTGCCACTTTTTGACCCCCAATACAGCAATTCGGGGGAACAAGCGAGTAGGGGAATGTCGAGTTTGAGGGAGAGTTCTTGCTCTAGGGAAGTGGAGTTGAAACAGACCATGTAGGATTTTTGCGGACGCATGGCTTTACGGATGCGCTCGATCAGTCGGGGACGCTCTAAAATCTTTTGGGAGAGGGGTTTGAGGGATGCGTCGTGGGTGGAAAAAAGCAGGAGGCGATCGCGGGCGTGGGAAAATGGGATGCCGGGTAATAATTGTAAGTAATAATCAATAATGGCGGGGGCTAGGGGTTGGGAGGTAACGTAAATTAAGCGCGTGTAGGGATTTCGCAAGCGAATCAGGGAGAAAAGTAGTCTTTCTTCGTAATGCAAATAACCGTCAATTTTTTTGAGTTGACGTTGGTCGAGACTCAGGGAAGGAACGACTAAAATATCTCGGTCATCTTGGTCGAATAAGTCAATACTTTGCCAGCGATTGCGCAGTTGGCTTTGTAATTGCTGAAAGTAGAGGTTTTTATCTTTGTTTTTTGAGTGCGATGTTACCATTAATTTGTTATTAGTTATGAGTTATTTGTTATTGGTAATTATAAATTGTACACTGTTAATTATTAAAGATGAAAACTATTATCCACGCTTTAAAAGAATGGGCGATCGCGGTTGAGGCTTTAACTCAAGGAAAGACGATTTTATTAATCCGAAAAGGGGGAATTAAAGAAGAAAATAATCGTTTTGAAGTGGCTCATCGCCAAATTTTACTATATCCCACTTACGAGCATCAAAAACCCCAACTTCTCAAACCTGAATATCGCGATCGCGTTACGATTGTAAATTCAGGATGGCATCCTCAAACGGTTTCTATGCAAAGTTGGGCGAATATTACTGATATTTTGCAAGTTAGCGAAGTACAGACTCTGACTCAGTTACAGCCTTATCATATCTGGAATGAGACTTTCGCGGGCGATCGCTTTAAGTGGAAACCGAAGCAACCCCTCTATATTTTGCTGTTGCGGGTGTATCAGTTGCCCGAAACGATAAATTTGCCCTATCGCGAGGAATACGGCGGTTGTCGCTCCTGGATCGACTTGGAGAGAGCGATTTCCACTGAGGGTAGTATCCCCGTAATGGGCGATCGCGATTACCAAGCAAAAGTGCAAACCCTTCGCGATCTTGTCAGGGTTCAGCCTTGATGTCTAAAATTAAGTTTAATCGGCACATAGGATAGTTTTGCATGGCTAAACCGACTCAAGCCCACATGACCCAAAGTTGGTCGAAAAATGGCTCAGACGAATACAAAGACCTCAGAAAGCGCCAGATGGAATACTATATGGGTGCTAAGTTGATTGAAGTGGGGATAGACCCGAAATCGACGATTATGCGTTGGTCTGTGGAAACTCAGGGCGATCGCGAAACTTGGACTTGCAGCACTTATTGGGGAGAGTCGAAGGAGAATATTTTGAAGGAAGAAGCTTAGTTCAGTTATCAGCGATTAAGGGGCATTGGGAAGTGGGCAGTAGGGATTGGGGGGGAGTGGGAATTTTGCCCCAGAAAGGAAGTCAGAAACTTTGGCTCTTAGGGCGGACTTTCAAAGTGGCTCAACGCTAGAATACATAAAGGTTTTAGCCTCAAAAAGTAGATTTAACGTTTCGCGCGAGAGTTATCAGCAAAATTCGTGGGATTTAGGCTTCCTCGTTCATTAAAGCTGTAGCTGCGGTGACCATATCTGAAGCAATTTCTTGTAAATCTTCCCGATTGTCTAAATAGGCTTTGAGTGCATCGAGGGGATCGAGACTATTTCCTACTCCTAATTCGGGTAAACGGGGACGAGCTAATTGACTCACTAATTCGGGACGAATGGTGTAGGTGTGGGCGTTTTGCAGGGCTTCTTGGAGAGTTGGGAGGGAAATGCTTTCGAGTTGCTCCGATCTCAACTTATAAATTAAGCGGACTACTGCGTCTTGAAGATCGTGTTTCGCGATCGCTTTTTCGATGTCTTCTTGGGGTGTTTCTGAGGCCGAAATATCAACGGTAATAGTACGAAAAGGACGCACTTCTAAGGGGCAAAATTGCCAATCTACCTGGTTTTTTGCCAGGTTAATTAAGACGTAGCCTTTATCTTCTTTTTCTTCGCTAAAGTCAACTCGTTCGATACTCCCCGGATAGATAATTGGGGGATTGTTTTGGGGATTGAGGTTTTGGTGTTTGTGAACGTGACCGAGGGCGATATAATCAATTTCCGGGCGAATGAGTAAGGAAACTGGCACGGTAAAGCCTTTTCCGACAGCTAAGAAGCGTTCTGACCCAAAATTAGCTCGATCTGCCATTAAATGGGCTAATAAAACGGTAGGAATTTTGGGATCGAGTTGTCGAATTTCTCCTTCAAGGACGGGTTGCAAGCGCTGAATCAGGAGTTCGTTGACTTCCGCGAGGGACAGCCCTTCGGTTTCGGGACGGGTGAGGAGGTTGGAAAGCGATCGCGTCAGCCAGGGTAAGGTAATTACCTGAATATCGCCGTTTTGGGTGGTAATTCGGTGAGTTTCGATGTTATCGCCGACAATGAAACCTGGTACGGCTAGGGTACGATAAATACATAAACTTGCCCCTCCTGTACCTTGTGCGTGTTGATCGTGGTTTCCGACAAGCAGGACGGTGGGAATTTTGGCATCCGCTAAACGACGAAAGGCTTTGGCAAAGTATTCTTGAATATAAGGTGGTGGAGTGGCATCGGGAAAGGCATCCCCTCCAAATAATACTAAATCAACGGGTTCGGCTAAGGCGCGATCGATACAAATATTAAGAGTTTTAATAAAGTCTTCGAGTCGCGTATTAAGACGAGTTTGGGGGTTAATACGACCGTGGGAAAAACCGCTTCCGAGATGAATATCAGAGAGGTGGAGAATTTTGAGAGTCATGGTGAGTGAGAAGTTATTAATGAATAAAAGAAAAGGGAATGCTAGGCACTCCCTAATTTTTACAATTTTTAGTATTCTAATGAATGAGGTTTCGTTTTTTCTCGTTAAAACTATTAAGAAAGTCCTACATTCGTTTGAAAAAATTTGGCGAGATAACCCAGATTTAGTGAGGCAGAAAAGCGGGTTCTCGCTGTTCTTGAGGAGTTAAGGGTTCATCACCAATAACAGAGTAACCGAGGTCGTGGAGGGGATGATAAATCATATCGTGTTCGTAGGTGTACGCCCAACTTTCGGTACGACTCCAATTAACTAAGGGATTAATCTGCAAGCGACCCTGGACATCGTATTCAAATATGGGTAACGTTGTAGTCGAACTATCGCAACTTTCCTTTCGTCGTTGTCCGTTAATCCACGCGATCGCACCCAGTTCTTTTAAACCGCGTTCGAGGGGTTCGCTTTTGGTGAGGCGATCGTATTTTTGGGGGTCTTTTTCCCAAAGTTTTTGACCATATTTAGCCGCAAAACCTTTCCTCGTTTTAACATTTAAGGGACGGTAAGTTTGTAAGTTGAGCTTATACAATTCGCGGCTATAACTTACAAAATCTAAGGTTTCTTGAAAGTGGTGTAAAGTGTCTAAAAATAAAATCGGAATACAGGAAGTCGGTCTTAACTCGCGATATAAAAGGTCAGTAATGACCATATCGTCAATGTTAAAAAACGCACTTGTCTGTACCAGTCCAGAGGGCAGATTTACCCCACACCAAGCCAGAATTTCTTTGGGGTACGCTTTTTTAAATTGACGGTTTAGCTTATCGAGATCGAGTTGTGAAACGTGAATCGGCGGTAGGGTCGATTGGGTCATGGTGATTGCTGGTCTAGACACAATAGATTTTAGCTTATTTGAGGCCTAAGCTTGGCACTCAAAACTGCAACGTTGCCTAACTACAAGAATCTCTGGGATGAGTTTCGCGCAAGGGGTAGTAAGAGGTTGCTATTGAGTTTCGGATTATACTTTGGCTTCGAGGAGTTTGAGATATTCTGTGTTGACTCCTGATTCGCGGGGAAGGGCAACTTTACCAGTCCGAGAAATTTCGCGAATGCCAAATTTATTTAACATTTGGACGATCGCAACCATTTTACCCGGATCTCCGACCGCTTCAATGGTGAGAGTTTCTTCAGAAATATCCACAATACGAGCGCGAAAAACTTGAGCCAGTTCGATAACTTCGGCTCGGTTGGAGGCAGTTGCATTAACTTTAAGTAGCATTAATTCTCGCTCGACACAAGGGATTTTAGTAATGTCTTGCACTTTGAGAACGTTGATGAGTTTATAGAGTTGTTTGATCAGTTGCTCGATGGTGCTGTCGTCTCCAGGGACAACCATTGTAATACGAGAAATACCGACTTGTTCGGCAGGGCCGACAGCTAGACTTTCGATATTGAAGCCACGACGGGCAAATAAGCCAGCAATACGAGTTAAAACGCCAGCTTCATCTTCAACTAATACAGAGATAGTGTGTTTCACAATCGATCTTGATCGAGTAAAAATAGTTGACGCTAATTTGGATTAAACTGTCTCAAGTTTTCATCTACAATTTAGGGAATACTATTGTACCTCAAGTTAAACCAGACTTTGGCTTTATTGGGAAAAATCTTTATATTTTTTTACCTGGAAAAATGCCAAAAACGATTGGCAGACTAGAGGATAGGAGGTCGCGAGGGTTGAAGTTTCTGGGGGACTTCAGAATACTCCTCAATCCCTCGACGCGATCGCATCTCAGTTATTTACCAATTGACCAGGTGAAGGCGCAGGCTACGGTCATCTATTTCTCGATCGATGGATTCGCTTGCTGCTAGTTCAAAAGTCAACTGATTAGTATTCGTCAGTGATTGTTGCTGTATAAACCAAGTTGTAGCTGTCGTATCAAAGTGCGAAATTTGCAAGCTGACATTCGTTTTTAAAGCCGTGGAATTTGCCCGATCGATATTAGAATTGGAGATTAAATTTAACCCAAAAGGGGTATTTTCTTCGGAGATTAATTCAGCAATACTAAGCGGTTGAGGTAAAAACTCAGCATTACTCGCATCGCTGTAATCAATCCCTGGATAATTCCAACTGGGTGCGCGTAAAGGTTCGGCTTCACCTAATCCTAATTCAGGAAAAACTTGTAAGCAAGGTACTTCTTGAAGGGGCTGAATATACAACCAGGGATTTTCCCGTACATTACAATGCCATAAGCCCCCGTCAGGATTTTCCAAATCTTCATGCAAGGGGTAGGTTGGTAATTGCGCGATCGCGTTTGCTGTCATTATTCCCCAACTCCCCAATGCGATCGCCACAGCTAAGATAGACTTCATTTTATCTCTCTCTCCCACTCATGAACTACCCGTATATATTTCTGGCTTTCTCAAGCTTATGCACTTATCCTCTATGGTAAAAAATAGTCGCGATCGCCGCACAAAATCTTAACAGGTTGTAGTCAAAAGTAACTGAAAGTAACAATCGCTACCAAAACCCCAAAAATATGTCTAAATTCCATGACTTTTGCCGATAACCCAGTGACGACGGAAAAAACGAGCCAGGGCTGATTCTTCGAGGGGGAGATAAATAGGTCGTCCGTGAGGGCAGGTACGAGGATTGCGAGTTTGTTGCCATTGATTCAGTAGGGCTTGCATGGCTTCCAAATCCAAGGGTGTACCGTTACGAATAGCACTGCGACAAGCAGTAGCAACTTGGGCAGTTTGTAAGTCTCCTCCTAAACTTAATTCGAGGATAGCGTCGGAGATATCTGGGCGATTTTGCAGCATTTGAGGAATTGTCCGAATTGCCCACATTTCATCCCCAAAGGCTTCGACTTCAAGCCCCAGACGTTGCAGTTGGGTAAGTTGTTTGGCTGTCAATTCAGTCAGAACTAAAGGCGGTTCAATAGAGACAAGTTGCCACGACTTGACTAACTGTTCGTACAGCACTCTTTCGTGAGCAATATGTTGTTCGATCAGCCACACGCCGTTAGGATGTTCGGCCACAATATAAGTATTACTAACCTGTGCAACAGCCCGGAGTTCAATTAAGTTTTGTAAGTCACTTTTAGGGCTAGTTTGAACTTGCCGTTGTAAGCGATAACTCCCCGTAGGTTCTGCGGCTTTAATCAGGGTACTAATTCTTTGGTGATGTTGACTTTCGAGATCGACAGGACTCAGACGCAAAGCTTGTTCAATCGTTTGGTTAATTGTCTCTCGCCAGAAATTGATTTCCTGTAAATAAATTTCCGTTTTAGCCGGATGACGATTCCAGTCAATTTGATGAGGAGGAACTTGTAAATGGGAAAAAACAATCGGATAGCGATCGCGGGGTAAAGCCCTAGCAAAACTACTAATCATTGTTTGTTCGATTTCGCGAATGCGGACAAAGCGACCATTTACTGCTACTTTAATCCAATCGGGACGACGACGATGACAGCGATCGGGCAGTCCTAAAATTAAATCCAGTTGGGCTACTTTTGCATCCAATTGACTGTTTTGCGTAACTGGAATATCGATAGTTTTACTCAGAGTTTGTAAATCGCTAACTTGTACTTGCTTGAGAATTTGCGGTAACGTTTCTCCCGCATTCGTCCCCGGATTCAAACTAAACCAAGCCTTAGTTTCCTGTTGAACTTGCCAGGTAATCTGCGGGTGACACAGTGCCAGTTGTTGGATCGTTTCTTGAATACTTTTGAGTTGCTGATTTTTCGAGGGTAGACCTTTTCTTCTCACCGGAACATTACCAAAAAGATCGTCAATTAAAATAATCGTTCCTGGCGCGATCGCGGTAATTTCTTCTTCAATCGGTTCGCCATAGCGATCGTAAGCAAGCCGCCATCCTGGTTCATCGCTATCTTGCACCCGACTACTAATATCTAAATTACTTAATTGTGCCAAACTATGTAATGCTTCACCCCGAAAACCTAGACTCGTAATTCGCCATAAATCGTCGCAACTGGCAATCTTACTGGTACAGTGAGGTTTGGCACATTCTCGCAGATTATCTAAGTCCATCCCTTCCCCATTGTCAGCAATTTGAATCTGCCAAAGTTCGAGATTTATTGTAATAGTAATTCGAGTCGCTTTAGCATCAATGGCGTTTTCTGCTAACTCCCGAATTGCTGCTGCTAAAGAATCGATGACTTCTCCTGCGGCAATTAAGTCAATTACTTCTGTCGGGAGGGGTTGAATTTTGATAGACACAATGACTTGACAGTTTTAGGGAAAGCCTAGGGACTCATTACTATAACATTTCTCTTGCCTTACTGTTTAACTGAATGGGAAATATAACGATCTTCCTCAAATATGAAAATTATTAAAAAGATGCAAAGACAACTTATTGTAACTACCGAAAATGCTTTACTTGTTTTAAGTATTGCGTCAATGAGCTAGAACATCAAGCAAAACATCACTGTCAAATAATACTCGCCTCAACTGTACTTCTCCTCTAGGTAATCCACATAGCACTCAGTCGGTTCTTCTATGACTAACTGAACGACTCCAATTAGGCTTTGAGTCCAGGGATTAAGCTCCGCCAAAGAATTTACAGTTGTTGTTGGAGGATTAGGTACTAGCGTTTCCTGTTGAATTGAACTCAACAGCAACTGCACTAAACGCCAGCGATCGCCATCTAGAACCTGAATCAAATACTCACCTGTTTCTTGCTGTTCTTCTTCATCTTCACTATCCAGCCAAGACTGAAGTAAATTCACGGCTTCAGTTTGTTTTTGCTTCAGCAGAATCGAATTACTCAAAAGCTGTAATGCTAATGCTTCCACTGAAAGTCCCTGCTGATGGGCTTCTTGTATCAGATATTGTTCTATTTCTGGCGATAGGTTAAGGGTTAGAGTCATGAATCTGTTGAAGATACACTCTACATTTTAACTCTCGTCTCCGCGCCGACATCGGTTTACTGTCCGTGTCCCGGCTTACAATCGATGAAGCCTATTGCCTCGCTATCTAGAAAGCTCGCGATCGCCATTTCAACTACAGCCTCAACCGGATACTCGATTTCAGTCGCACGAGCGATTAGAGCTTCACGAATTCGCTCAGGCAAACGCTCTAGGATGGCTTCAGCATCAGGAGGAGAAAGCTGTTCTTTAGATTTAGCTGGCATCGCTTTATCTCTCGGTTGGGATTTGGGCGTTGTAGGGAGGCTCTGTAGCTCTCAAAATAACGGCTTCTAGTTCTAATAGTAACGCGGGGTTTCCCCAGTAGGGAATGACTTGTAAGGCAATCCGCACATCTTCGTCATTATATTTATCAAGCCACGCCCACAAGAAAGCTTTATGCCCGCCGCTAAAGCGACCTCGTAAACTCTTGGTCTTGCCGATATAGAGCAGCATCAGTCTTGTGCCGAATCGCATAAATACCAGGACGCGCAGGAAGACGGCTAAACTCACGGCTTAAGGGTTGGCAGTATTCAAAGGGGGTGAAGGCGATCGCATCCAGAATATTTCGGGCCTGAGCTTGTAACTCAGAGTCATTCGATGGCATAGGAATCAGAACTAAGGGTGTGTCTGCGTGAAATAAATTGTATCCTAAAGCCATTTATTAGGGCGATCGCGCTGGCTTAAATCTATGAAATTGGTACTTTCCTCTTAGTTATGCTTGCCGCCCATTTAAGACCACTTTCTAGTTGATAATTGCTATATTCTAAATGCAAAACTCGGCGGTGACCACTTGACTTTGACTTACTAGAAGAATGCAATATGTGAGGCCGCATTAACACTGCACCACCTGCACCGATCTCACAAAATCTAATTTCTGAAGACTCGACGATACTAGCAATTTGATTTTGCTCTATTACACCTATTTTATGACTCTCTGGTACAACTTTGAGACAACCATTATTTTTCTTTGCTGGATCTAAATGGATTCGGAATGTCAGCATATTCTCCAATACTTGAAGTGGGGGCTGAACATGAACTACACCATCTTTCACACTCCACGGCCCCCAACCAGGCATTTCCATTTTCTCGCTCAGTGCTACAGTCTTATCTTGATGCCAAGTTACAAGCCAATTAGATTCTAGAGTTTTATCAAAAACAATTGCACGGACAAGCTGTGCTTTACCAGGTAAATATTGCTTTAGCTTTCCTTGCACAAATTTAGAAGTGCAAATTCTGCCTACGAATTTAAACTTTGCTTCAGCGTTCCGCACTCCACACATACTATAAAGTTCTTCGCTATTTTCTAATTCTAGCAAAGCCGTATTGACCAATTCAGAAGGAATAAAAGCTTCTACTATTTCAAAACCGTCCCTCACCATTCCCATTTAGTTCTCTCTGACACCTCGCGGCACATAATTGACAGATTCTTCCGTAATACCCCAGATGCCGACACAACTTTCAAGAATCCTCAACCTCAATCACTTCTCCCGAACCAATTGTCTTTAATACATTACGAGCATTTGGTATTAGAGGAAGTAAGTCAGATAGCTTATTACTGGATGCGACAAGAACAACGACTGATACTCCAGCTTGCTGTAAATTTTGCTGATAGCGTAAATTTTGGTCTGTGGTAAGGAGAATAGTGAAACTCTCTTGACTCATTAGCTGTAGCAATTCACCGTTCTTTTTCCCTGACCATCCCATTTCGACAACTGTGCGTACTTCGTAATCGACAAGTTCACGCTTCAATGGTCGTGGGACACATTCATCAAGCAGGATTCGCATAGGCTGTCAGCATTTCTTTTGCTAATTCAAGGGCTGCGATCGCCTGTTCTCGACTGACACTGGGGAAATGGTCTAGAAACACTGCTAACGAATCACCAGCCTCAAGATAATCAAGTAAGGTTCTCATTGGTACGCGAGTTCCCACAAAAACAGGAGTGCCTCCCAGAATGTCAGGATCGCTGTGAACAACAGGGGATGTTGATGCCATAACAAATACAGCCAAACGGCTATCAGCTTTTACAAAGATTTTATCCTAAAGCCACTTGCTAGGGCGATCGCGCTGGCTTAAATCTATAAACTTGGTGCGTTCCCAGAAAGTTATTGCGGAGTCGTGAAAAGTTAGATCGAGGAACGCACCCTACTGGCATGACACAGCTAAAATGAGGCTTTATCGTAGGGTGGGTTAGGCGGCTAAAACTTCCGCTATGACTGCAATCTAGCTATCCGCCGTAACCCACCGTTTAAAGTGTGTCACGGCAGTAGTGGCGCGACACAGCTAAAATGAGGCTTTAACGTAGTGCCTTGTTTGCATTCCTTGGTTGAACCCAGGAACGAGGAAACCACTCATCTTCGGTCGTTGTGCAACAGGCTTGTTAGGTGTGCGGTGCTTCCAAACTACAAATCTCGTTTCGTTAAATTGGATTAGGTTTTTCGGATGGCTCATCTGGAAAATCAAGCGGTATAGAACCTTCGATTTTTCCTATCGCCTTCAATGCTGCGGATACAGTGCTGTGACGTTTACGCTTGAATGGATCGTTGACATTCTGTGCATCTGGCGAAAATGTAGCAATGCGACGTAACTCTTCCAATGCTCTAAACTCGCGTAATTCTCCCACTTGCCAGATGACTATATTGTCCCCATGTATACCAATAGGATATTCAGGGCTAGGTTGTTCCTGAATTTGTCTGAGCAAGCTGAGTAAGTTTAACCTTACTTCTTCCGTACTTGGTGCCAGTTTCCAAACCTCTCTGTATCCGTCTGAGCGTCCTATCCAAACTGGACCGATAGGAACTTCGATGCGTCCTGGGTTGCGGTACTGATGATTCGCGCAATAAGTGTAGAATGCATCGTGAATAGGCAATTCTCGAATAATGCAAAAGTGTGGTTCTGAAGGACTAGCCGAGCGATTACGCCCAGCTTTACCTTTATTTCTCGAATTGAACCAACAAGTACCACAACCATCAGACCCACCATTTGGCATTTTGCAACTCCTCGCGTTTTTCAGTTATTGCTCATATTTTGAAATAATATTTTGGATATCTTCTACTGCAATATCAGTTTGTTCAGATTTTGAGTAAATTGTTAATAGAATGATTCCTGTTGCTGTTTTCACATAATAAATTAAACGATATCCACCGCTTTTACCTTTTTGAATATCGCTGTTCCGAACCCTTAACTTAAAAACAGTATAATCAATGCCAGATATTCGATCTCCGGGTAACTGACCTTCCTGTAGTTCTTGAATAATAGGCTGTATATCGTTCTGAATACTACGATATTTTTTAGCAAGTTTACGCAGATTACGATTAAAGGTTAGCGACGCTTCAACTTGAATTGGGGGAAAATCAGTCATGCTCCCAACCTTCCCACAGTTGAGAAACAGGAATAGTTTTCCCTGTCATTGCTTCCTCCCAAGCTTGCTGAAAATCAGCTAAAACTTCAGCTTGAGTCAAGTCTTCAGAAACATCATTGATAACACGAACCGTCACTTCGACACGACTATTGCGATCGCGAGTAAGGGGAGAATCTAAAACAATTTGTCCTTCTTCGTTAATCGTTCCCGTGAGTTTTTGTTCTGACATTCCTAATGGATTGGGCTAGATTCTGCTATCAACTCTATTCTAATTTATTCTCGTTTAAAACTCGGACATGGCTTCAGAGCCTTACGTCTCCACGCCGACATAGGTTTACTGTCTGCGCCCCGGCTTACAATCGATGAAGCCTATCGGTTCACTTGGTTACCCGCCATCATATGTAGTGGAACCGAGACCGGGCGACACCGAGCAAGAGTTCGTAGACCTTGCGACCATCGGGCCGTTTTCGTCGTTTCGCTCGGTCAAGTGGCGTGAGTTGCATCATGCCAGGAATCAATGGGTTTGCGCCGGCATCGAGTAGAACCTTCGCCATCGCGAGTGAGCATTCCTGTGCAACGCGTCCGAGTGGTGTATCGCCAGCTGTCGCTTCGTCGATGGCATTGACATCGGCCCCATTGGCGATCAAAAACCGCACGACGTTGATATGCTCACCAGCTGCGGCATAGTGCAAGGGTGTCAGTCCGATAGAGTCTGTCGCGTTCACATCGCGTCCCTCAGCCACCAATGCCTGAACAGCAACGAGGTCACCATCTCCCGCAGCAAAGTGCAAGCGTTCGCTTTCTAACCAATTTTCCATTCTTCAGTCGGCACGAATATTATGAATTTCGTCTAGGATTTCATCTTGCCACATCACTCAATCTCCTGATAGTTCGTAGGGAGTGCAGATTATGGGTAACTGGTATCCACAATCAAGGCTAATCTCTTCAAGCTTCCTTTGAATCTGGGCATTTGCAATATGCTCACAGTTCCAGGCTAACAAGTCATCCAAGCAGTGGACGGTATTGATACACTATCAATAATAGAACCTAGTGGTCAGATATCTATGCTTCAAAACTCCTCAATCATTTTCTCGTTCCTAGGCTCAAGCCTGGGAACGAATAGAAAAGGCTCTGCCTTCGTTGTGTAATGTAGAGAAATTGGCTGTACAACATTTTTCACAAAACATCACTACTGCGTTCTACAAATTCATCCTCAGTTTCTATTTTGGCTTATTCTCTCGTTAGCTAACGGCTAAGTTGAGCAGCCGCTAGTTTCCTCTATATCCCCACCGATATCTCTCGCTCGTCTGCTCCCAGGTGTTGTTAAGCTGCGTTTCGGTGGCAAACTCACAACTTCTCTTCCGCTTTCTGACTGTCTTTTTTGCCAATCTGTAAACATCGCCTCCAAATCGTAATTAAAGGATTTAGCGTGTTCTTCACGGATATTATGAATTTCATCGAGGATTTCATCTTGCCACATCACTCAATCTCCTGATAGTTCATAGGGAGTACAGATTATAGGTAACTGATACCCATAATCAAGGCTAATCTCTTCAAGCTTCCTTTGAATTTGGGCATTTGCAATATGCTTACAGTTCCAGGTTAACAAGTAATCCAAGCCGTGGACAGTAGCGGCTGCAATATGAACCGCATCGTCAGAAGCTTTTGATGGAAGATTACTCCGTGAGAGAAACTGGGCGGCGAGACTTAGTACAGATTGGTTGAGATCCACCAATGGCAACTGATTGACAATTTCTAACCGTTTTAACGCAATCTCCGTATCCCCTCGTGCTGCCTCATCCAGAACAACCTGTGAAACATAGAGTGTAAATGCACTACTGCGAGATTCCCACCACTCTCTTGTTACCTCTATATTTGCAGCAAGGATGAGATTCTTTGTATATCTGGCAGTAAGGTATCCCAAAATGCTGGTTTCGATGTAGACAGTTTCACTCATATCAAACAGATTTGAAGTCTTTTCATTGTACCTCTGCTTACTTCAGGAGTTATGTTTCCTAAACTCAAGTCTGGAGGCGGATCGAGAAGGTTTTGCCTTCGTTGTGTGATATAGAGCAATCGATTGATACACTATCAATAATAGAACCTAGTGGTCAGATATCTATGCTTCAGAACTCCTCAATCATTACCACCTCTCCTGAGATTATGGGCGGTACTCCAGTGTTTACTGGCACTAGAGTTCCTGCTCAAACGCTACTGGACTACCTTAAGGCAGGAGAATCCATAAACGATTTCTTAGATGGATTTCCAACTGTGACCAGAGAGCAAGTCATCGCCCTACTTGAAGAAGCTGGGAAACAGGTTATTGATATGGCAGCATAGCATGAATATCTTGTTGGATGAGTGTATCGATCGCAAGCTCTCAAGGGAATTTGCTGGCTACGAAGTCAAAACAGTACCGCAAATGGGATGGGCAGGAGTCAAGAATGGACAACTTCTTGCTCTTGCAGAAGCAGAGTTTGATATTTTCATTACTGTCGATCGCAATCTATCATTTCAGCAGAATCTACCACAGTTTGATATAGCGGTAATTGTTTTGCAAGCATCATCGAATCGTTTAACCGATCTCAAACCTCTAGTACCTCAAGTTTTAGCTATTTTAGCGACAGTATCTAAAGGACAGGCTACAGTAATCGGAGCATGAAAGTACAGGTAGGCGATGCCTTTATCCTAATACTGATACTAAATCCGGTTACCATAACCCACTGATTTGTCAAGTCCGCGAAGTCGGACTTTGCCACATTAGCCCCGGATTTCAATCCGCGGGCGGGGTATGGGATAGACGGTATCTCAAAAGTGGATTCGGTATGAAAAATAGCAAGATAAAAAAGGGACAACTGCTAAAAGTCATCCCTACAAAACAGTTGCTTGTTTTTGCTGCCAAACTTTTAAACTTGGGCTTCTTCTACCAACTTCTCCCAACCCAAACCCTTGAGGGCATTGTTGCGACGGAGGGGACGAGTCACCAATTCTAGAATGTCGCGGGAGTTGGTGAAGCCGTGGATTTGAGCGAAAGTGAACTCGACTGACCACTTGGTACTAATCCCACGGGCTTCGAGGGGATTGGCGTGCGCCATTCCGGTGATTACGAGGTCGGGTTGAATGTCTTTGATGCGTTGCAGTTGGTTGTAGTTGTCCGGTTTCTCGATAATTTTCGGGAGGGGAACGCCCATTTCTGTACAGGTTTTTGCGAGTAAATCTAACTCGGCTTTTTGGTAGCGTTTATCCATGTAGGGAATGCCGATTTCGGGAACGGTCATGCCGCAGCGAACGAGAAAACGAGCTAGGGATATTTCAAGCAGGTTATCTCCCATGAAAAAGACCGATTTGCCGCGAATCAGTTGCAGATAGTCTTCTAAACTTTCCCAAATCTTCGCTTCTCGTTCGTCTAATCCTTGGGGTTCGATATTGAAAACCGAGCAGATTTTCTCAATCCAAGCCCGCGTACCGTCGGGGCCAATGGGGAAGGGTGCGCCAATCAGTTTACACTTGCGGCGACGCATGAGGGTGGTTGCGGTGCGGGAGAGGAAGGGATTTACGCCAGCAACGTAGTAGCCTTCGTCGATGACGGGGAGTTCGGTGTAGCGTTTCGCGGGTAGCCAACCGGAAACCTCGATACCTTGCTTTTTCAACTCCAGGCTGAGGTTCGTCACAACGGGGTCAGGAAGCGAGCCAAATAGCACCAGAGGGGGATGATTGGGGGTAGTTTCGGGGGCTGCTTCTTCTTTTTGACGACCGAAGTTGAGCAGTTTTTGAATACCGTTGCGTTCGGCTTTTTCTTCGGGTTGGATATCTTGGGGCTTCGGACAGCGATTGGCCATGGCAGCAAGGACGGTATCTTCTCCTTGAGTGAAGGCGTAATCGAGGCCATTGGCTCTCGCGGTGACGATGGGAATGCCGATTTCTGCTTCGAGTTTCGGGGCAATCCCTTCTAAGTCCATTTTGATAATTTCGGTGGTGCAAGTACCAATCCAAACGATTACACTAGGATTGCGATCGCGTTTAATTTGTTCGCATAACCGTTTTAGTTCATCGTAATCATTTAGTTTGGCGGAAATATCCCCTTCTTCAAGTTCTGCCATCGCATACCGGGGTTCGGCAAAAATCATCACCCCCATCGCATTTTGAAGGAAGTAACCGCAGGTTTTTGTACCGATTACTAAGAAGAAGCTATCTTCAATTTTTTGGTACAGCCACGCAACGCAGCTAATGGGGCAGAAGGTATGATAATTTCCGGTTTCGCATTCAAAGGTTAAGGCGTTCTTTTCTTCGGTAACAGTCATGATTTTGTTGTTGGTTGTTGGTTGTTAGTTGTTTGTTGTTGGTTTCGTTCTTACAGTTTTGTCGGGTGGATATCGTCTACCAAAATCAAGTTTTAAGTCTCAACTTTTAGCTTTTTCCCTCGTTCCCAGGCTCAAGCCTGGGAACGGATTAAGAAGGCTCTGCCTTCGTTCCCAAACTAGAGACAGAGCCTCTTTGGGGCGTTTCTAGGTTCAACCTAGAAACGAGGGAATGGGGTTTTCATTCGTCGTTTTGACCTTCTAAAAGCTTGGCATTTTGGGATTGTATTTGGTCTAATACTGTTTCTGGGTTAAAATTTAGACCTAAAACCTCAACAATTGTGTCAGGATTATTAGATAATTTGCCAAATGATGGAAGTAATTGCAGTAAATCAGGCTCTAATGCACTAATAGCCGTCAAAATGATAAATGAATTCGGTCTATAGACACCATCAGAAGTTTTGACTTGCCATCCAGCTATTCTGCGAAGCCAATCCCGATTGAGTCGGTAATAATCCAACCATTTGTGATATGCAGATGCTTTTAAGTCCTCAAAGAAGTTCATGGTTTTTACTTCTAAAAGTGGGGAGAGGAAGGGTGGGCGATGCCCACCCTACGAGGAAAAGAAAAACTGATGAGGTGATAACTGATAACTGATAACTGAATCAAACCATCATCATGTCGAGTTCTTCTTCGGCGGTAACGGGTTGAGCTTTGTCGGCGGGGGGATTGAGGTAATAATCCGACAATAAGGAGAATAATTCGCGGTCTTGGGCATCGTTGGGAACTACGCCTTCGGGTTGGGCGAGGAGTTGGTCGGCGATGCTGAGGTAGAAGTCGCAGACATAGTTGAGTTCGGGTTCGGTTTCTGCCATTTCAAAGAGGGTTTTGCCTTTGACGCGGGAAACGCGGATGTCTTCGATGAGGGGTAGGACTTCGAGGACGGGCATGGGGACGGCTTCGATGTATTTCTCGATGAGGTCGCGTTTGGAGGTGCGATTGCCGATGAGTCCAGCGAGGCGGAGGGGGTGTGTCCGGGCTTTTTCGCGGACGGAGGCGGCGATGCGGTTGGCGGCGAAGAGGGCATCAAAGCCGTTGTCGGTGACAATCATGCAGTAGTCGGCGTAGTTGAGGGGGGCAGCAAAACCGCCGCAAACTACGTCACCGAGTACGTCAAAGAGGATGACATCGTATTCGTCGAAGGCGTTGAGTTCTTTGAGGAGTTTGACGGTTTCGCCGACGACGTAGCCGCCACATCCTGCCCCGGCTGGGGGTCCGCCTGCTTCGACGCAATCTACGCCGCCGTATCCTTTGTAGATGACATCTTCGGGCCAAATGTCTTCGTAGTGGAAGTCTTTTTCTTGGAGTGTGTCGATAATAGTGGGAATGAGGAATCCGGTGAGGGTGAAGGTACTGTCATGTTTGGGGTCACAGCCAATTTGGAGGACTTTTTTGCCTCTTTTGGCGAGGGCTACTGAAATGTTACAGCTTGTGGTGGATTTGCCGATGCCGCCTTTTCCGTACACTGCGAGTCTCATGGATGGTTCTCTCCTGCTTGATTATCTCTGGGTTGAACGTTGTTCCTGGGGGATTGGCGTTCTGGTTGTTTGCATTATGGTGGAATTTTCTAGGGTTTGAAAAGGGGGTGGTTTTATAGGATTGGGGTGCAAGTTCAAGTTATAGCTATTAATTTGAAGAATTTGGGAGTTTAGTTGTTTTTGCTGAGTCTGAAGTTATTTGAAGAAAGCTAGTTAGTTTTTTATATGCGTTTTTCTATAAATAGTGACAATACACAAAAAGGAAGAGCGATCGCGCTATTCTTGAAAACCTCAAACTCAGGTAGAATAAGGCTTACAGAGAATGTAAAGGGAAACTTTGCTTTGACTGTGTTTCAATAGAGAAGAATCGTTACAAAACAGTGCCTTTATGAGTTCTCCTCGTTCGGAAACCGCGATCGCGACTTATTTATTTTTTATGATTTTGGGGTTAACCTTATTGGTATACCTGCTGCGGGGATTTGGTTTACTGGGCTTTATTCCGGGGGGGATCGTCTGGATTTTGATTGTGTTGTCGATTGCTGCCGGAATTTACTACGGTATCGAGAAAACCAGCAGATTTTAAGCTGAGATCGCAGCTTTTACGGAAAAATAACTAGGGAGAAAGCAATATGACTAAATATATTTGTACCGCTTGTGGTTACGTTTA
The DNA here is from genome assembly GCA_035968055.1 of Jaaginema sp. PMC 1080.18. Classification (GTDB taxonomy): domain Bacteria; phylum Cyanobacteriota; class Cyanobacteriia; order Cyanobacteriales; family Spirulinaceae; genus Jaaginema. The sequence goes on from JAWQFT010000036.1 coordinate 34,544, forward strand.
TGATCCTGAAGTGGGCGACACAGACAGTGGTGTTCCACCAGGAACTGCTTTTGAAGACTTACCGGATGATTGGTGTTGTCCAGTTTGCGGCGTGAGTAAAGAAGATTTTGAACCCGAAGACTAGGCTTCCGTGAATTTTAGTTACAGTTTTGACAAATTTTGAACGAGACTTTTTGTAAGGTTGTGGTGATTGGTGGGGGTGCGGCGGGTTTTTTCGGCGCGATCGCCTGTGCAGAAAAGCATCCCCATAGTCAAGTAACAATATTAGAAGCAGGCAAAAAGCCCCTCGCCAAAGTTCGTATTTCTGGTGGGGGGCGTTGTAATGTTACCCATCACTGCTTTGAACCGGCTTTGTTTGTGCAGAATTACCCCAGAGGGGGAAAAGCGTTGCGGGGGGCGTTTACGCGGTTTCAAGCCCAAGATACGGTGCGCTGGTTTGCTTCTCGCGGCGTGGCTTTGAAAACGGAAGGGGACGGGCGGATGTTTCCGGTGACGGATTCCTCCCAGACGGTGATTGATTGTTTGCTGAAGGCGGCGCAGAATGCCGGGGTTGACCTGCGAACGGGGGTAAGGGTGGAAAATGTCAAAAAACGGGAAATGGGGGGCTTTACGGTATATTTAAAGTCGGGGGAAGTTTTAGAGTGCGATCGCGTTCTTCTAGCTACCGGAAGCAATCCCAAGGGGTATCAATGGGTGCAAACTTTGGGACACAAACTTGTTTCCCCTGTTCCCTCTTTATTTACTTTTAATATTCCCGATCCTCGCCTACAAGATTTAGCAGGAGTTAGTGTAGAAACGGTATCGTTGCGATTGCTTGAAACCGGGAAAAAGAAGCTCGAACAAATTGGCCCGTTGCTGATTACTCATTGGGGAATTAGCGGCCCGGCGGTGCTAAAATTATCGGCATGGGGGGCGAGGGAATTACGCGATCGCGCCTATCGAATGCCCTTACAAATTAACTGGCTACCTCAACACAATAACGAAACACTACGCCAGCATTTACTCGATATTAAAATCCAACATCCCAAGCGTAAAATTATCAACCATTGTCCTTTTGATTTACCCAAACGCTTCTGGCAAAAAATCGTTTCTCATGTCGGCATTTCCTCCGATAAACTTTGGGCAGAATTAGCAAAAAAAGAGCTAAATCAACTGATTCAAGAACTGAATCAAGGCTGTTACAAAATCCAAGGAAAAGGCGTTTTTAAAGAAGAATTTGTCACTTGTGGCGGCGTAAATCTCAAAGAAGTCAACTTTAAAACCCTCGAAAGCCGAATATGTCCGGGCTTACATTTTGCTGGAGAAATCCTCGATATCGACGGGGTAACAGGGGGTTTTAATTTCCAGAGTGCGTGGACAACAGGCTGGTTAGCCGGAGTTGCAATTGCTTATGATGAGTGATTAATTATCTACAGTATTTATGAGTTTTTAAAGCGACTCTAAAACCCCGGTTTCTGGAGTTAAATACTAACTTTTTTGTCTACAAATTTTGTCCTAAAAGTAAAGTAGGGTGGGCAATGCCCACCATCTCTAGTTTTAACTGAAACGCGAATATATCAAACCACAATTGTAGTGCTATATCCCAGAAACTAGGATACTTTTTTAGTTACTTTGCAACTCCAACCATTGCTCTAAATCTGTTTCAGTTTGAAAATCAAAAACAGCATCAAATAAAACATCTAATTGTTCGCTTGATAAACTTTCGACCTGGGTTACTAACTGGGGTGAAATGTCTCCTAATTGTCGCCGTAGTAAACGTAAGACATTAGCTAATCGCTCCTCGGTGCGACCTTCTTCCATCCAACTGGTAACAATTTTCATGACTTTTTCCTCCTGAGCTAACCCGATGCTTTCTAAATCTTGTTGCAATGGTATTCTTTCTTAATTGTTACTTTGTGACTCCAACCATTGCGCTAAATCTGTTTCAGTTTGAAAGTCAAAAACTGCATCAAATAAAACATCTAATTGTTCGCTTGATAAACTTTCGACCTGAGTTACTAACGGGGGTGAAATGTCTCCTAATTGTCGCCGTAGCAAACGTAAAACTAAAGCTAATCGCTCCTCAGTGCGACCTTGGACAATACCTTCTTCCATCCAACTGGTAACAATTTTCATGACTTTTTCCTCCTGAGCTAACCCGATGTTTTCTAAATCTTTTTGAAAGGTAATTTTTTCTGCTTCATTTAACCGCAAATAAGTATCTACGAACCCAGAAATCAATTGTGTGCGAGCGGGGTCTAGCTGTAGAGTTGCTAACATCCGCAGACACTCCAGTTTTACCCGTGGACGGTCTTCTGGGGCTATCTGCATTTTTGACATCAACGCCGCAGCAATGGGGTTTGGTTGTCGCAGAAAGGCTCGCCAATTGAGTCGGTTTAGTTGAATTGTAGCAAAGTTAAATTCTAATACTTTGCGGTATGGGAAATTAATTTCGTAGGAGTCAAGTTCCGGTCGTTGCGGTGTGTCGAAGGAAAATAAAGCAATGGGGTAAATGGGGAGAGTGTATTTTTGATGTAATCGAGCGAAATAGTTAAACATCCGGCGATTGAATTGAGACTGAGGAGACGCTTGGTTTTCAATGTGGATGAGAAAAAAGGTGTCTTGATTTTGAAAGCGGACTTGCGCGAGTAAATCGATTTTGCGTTTTTCTCCTGTGGTCACGTCGTTGAAGACTTCTTCAGGGAAAAAGGTAAGTTCGTCTTGTTCGACGTATTCGAGAATTTCGGGGAAAAACAGTTCGATAAATTCCCAAAAGAAAGTGGAAATTAGTTCTTTAAATAGGCGGTCGTGGTCAATATTTTGAGCGTTCATCTCTAGGGTGATAATAATTTATCTGAATCGGTTTAGAATGCGATCGCATTTCAATTATCCCTCGATACAATCACAGAAATAACTATTATTTTATCGATAAAGAGAATCATTTTCATTTGTTTGAAAACTTAACAAACCGATTTTAATTCCGGTAGTGAATTTAACAAAATAAGCCCTCTACATCCGTCAAGATAGCGGCTAAATTAAGCCAAACTGAAGCTTCAGAGGGGCTTAAATATTGTCAAGTAAAGTTAGCAAAATTGTCATTAAAATTAACTTGACAAAGCGTTAAATAATTGCTTTCAAAACTTATCAGGCACAAGGATTAAAATCATGCCAGAAACCCTCTTTAAAATTGACCTGACGAAACCCATGTCAGAGCAAGAACTCGTCGGTCATAATCGTTGGCATCCTGACATTCCCGCCGTGGTTTCCGTCAATCCTGGGGATGTTTTTCGCATTGAATGTAAAGACTGGACAGACGGTCAAATCAAAAACAACGACGACCCCAGCGACATTCGCGACGTTAAACTGCCCGTCGTTCACGTTCTCAGCGGCCCCATTCACGTTAACGGCGCACAACCGGGGGATATTCTCGTCGTGGATATCCTCGATATTGGCCCGTTACCCGGAGACGAGTGGGGCTTTACCGGGATTTTCGACCGTAATAACGGCGGTGGCTTTCTCACCGACCATTTTCCTGAATCAGCAAAAGCAATCTGGGATATCCAAGGCATTTACACCAGTTCTCGCCATATTCCGGGGGTGCGCTTTGCCGGAATCAGTCACCCTGGCTTGATTGGCTGTGCGCCGTCCCACGAACTGCTGCAAACTTGGAATCAGCGAGAACGGGCTTTAGTGGAAAAAGGCGGCCCCCCTTGGAAACCGAATATTCCCCCCTTGGCTGCCCTTCCTAACCCGGAATATGCCATTCTGGGGTCGCTCACTGGTTCGGAATTTGACCGCGTAGCTGCCGAAGCCGCCCGAACCGTTCCCCCCAGAGAACACGGCGGCAACTGCGATATCAAAAACCTCTCGAAAGGGTCGCGGATTTACTTCCCGGTGTATGTAGATGGGGCGAATTTGTCGATGGGAGACATTCACTTTTCCCAGGGAGACGGCGAAATCTCGTTCTGTGGGGCGATTGAAATGGCGGGATATCTCGACCTCCACGTTGACATTATCAAGGGGGGTGTGGAGAAATACAGCATGATTAACCCCATTTTCAAACCCGGCCCCGTTGAACCTCATTACTCAGAATATTTGATTTTTGAAGGCATTTCTGTCGATGAATTTAGTGGCGAACAGTATTATCTCGACGCGCACGTTGCTTATCGTCGGGCTTGTTTGAATGCCATTGAATATCTCAAGAAATTTGGCTTTACTGGGGAACAAGCTTATTTATTGCTCAGTTGTGCGCCTGTGGAGGGTCGGATAAGCGGTATTGTCGATATTCCGAATGCTTGCTGTACTTTAGCGATACCGACCGAGATTTTTGACCAAAATATTTTGCCAACTTAGAGGAAAAAATTATGCCGTTGTATGAATATCGCTGCCAAAGTTGCGGGGATTTTGAAACCTGGCGCAGAATGGCGGAGTTAGATAATCCGATGGGTTGTCCGGAATGTGGCGCGATCGCGCAGCGTATTTTTTCGCCGCCGAGTGTTAATCTAAACTCTGGCAGCGTCCGTATTGCCAAAGGCGAACCCCGCTTAGTGGAGTCTCAAAAAGAACCGAGCAAACCGCGTTATCAAAGTACCAATTCCGGGCGACCTTGGATGATTTCTCACGCCCCACCGCGTTATTAATTCAATGACCTTAATGGTAGTTGACTGGCAGCCGGAGTCAAGGTGTAATTTTCTGACCAGGGAATCAGCCTTAAAGCCCCATTTTTAAATCATTGACGCTCACATCGTTACAACTTGGTCACTAATAGCACACCGGTTGTACAGTTCTTTTCTTTCCCCTCCTCCCCCTCTCAAACCTGTAAAGCTGGGGGAGAAAACCTAGAATAAACAACAAAAAGGGTAATTTCGGTTACTCTAGCCCTTAGTATGAATCGCAGAGGATCGAGAAAGTCAAGAATGCAAATTACAGCAGTCAATACATCGGAACTGAATTGGGAAGGGGAAACCCTGGCGTTGGGCGTGTTTGAAGGGGATACAGAATGCGCCGATTTGGATAAGCGGTTGGGGGGTGTTTTGGCCGAAGTGATGGCTGAAGCTGAGTTTGAAGGCAAAAGCGGTAGCAGTGTGGTGACGCGAGTCGGCAGTAATAGCCCCATTCGCAAAGTAATTTTGGTGGGGTTAGGGAAAGCTGAAGAATGGCAACTCGAAGGCATTAGAAGTGCAGCCGCGAGTATTGCCCGTTTAGCCAAGCAAAACTATGTGAAGGGGTTGGGGATGAGTTTGCCGCCCTTAGAAAGCGATAATGCCACAGCCAGCGCGATCGCGGAAGGAATTATCTTAGCATTACATAGCGATCGCCGTTTCAAATCCGAACCCGAAGAACAAAAACTGAAACTCGAAACCGTCGAGATTTTAGGGATGAATGATGCCGGGGACGCGATCGCGCAGGCCGAAGCAATTTGTGCGGGTACAATCTTAGCACGGGAATTAGTAGCTGCCCCGGCGAACAGCGTCACCCCCATCACCCTCGCGGAAACTGCCCAACAACTGGCTTCTGATTACGGCTTAGAGTTGGAAATCCTCGAAAAAGCAGAATGCGAAAAACTCGGTATGGGGTCTTATCTCGGAGTTGCCCAAGCCTCAGATTTGCCGCCGAAATTCATCCACCTCACCTACAAACCCCAAAGTACCCCTCGTCGCAAACTCGCCATTGTTGGCAAGGGCTTAACCTTCGATTCTGGGGGACTTAACCTCAAAACTGGGGGGAGTGGCATCGAAACCATGAAAATGGATATGGGGGGCGCAGGGGCGACTCTGGGGGCAGCTAAGGCTATTGGCCAGATTAAGCCGGATGTGGAGGTACATTTCATCGTTGCGGCGACGGAAAACATGATTAGCGGTCACGCCATGCACCCAGGAGACATTCTCACCGCTTCTAATGGCAAAACGATTGAAGTTAATAATACCGACGCAGAAGGGCGTTTAACCCTCGCTGATGCCTTGGTTTTTGCCGAGAAGTTAGAAGTGGATGCCATTGTCGATTTAGCGACGCTGACGGGGGCTTGTGTGGTCGCTTTGGGTAATGATATCGCCGGGTTGTGGAGTACCGATGATACCCTGGCGGCTGAACTCAAAAAAGCTGGCGAAAAAGCGGGGGAAAAGTTCTGGCAAATGCCGATTGAGGAGAAGTATTTTGAGGGATTGAAGTCTCAATATGCCGATATGAAAAATACCGGGCCGCGGGCGGGCGGTTCGATTACTGCTACTTTATTTTTAAAGCAGTTTGTGGAGAAAACCCCTTGGGTACATTTGGATATTGCCGGCCCTGTTTGGGCAGATGATAGTTCTGGTATTAATAATGCTGGGGCGACGGGTTTTCCTGCCAGGACTTTGGTAAATTGGGTGTTGAGTTAGCTTTTTATTGGTTTAATGGAAGAAACCTGGTTTTTAGGTTCAAATTCTAGCTTTTGAGGAGAATCTGACGAGAAACCGGGTTTCGTAATGCAAGTTTAGTTTTGATGGCAAAGTTCTAATTCTGAAGAACCAAATTGACATCCTCCCCGGCGTGAACGCACGGGGATTCCTAAACCTCACGATTTAGGT
>JAWQFT010000037.1:0-40336 GCA_035968055.1 Jaaginema sp. PMC 1080.18
AAGTGCTGAGTCAATTTGGCAAAGAATATGTAATCAGTTTTAAATAGGTGCTTATAATCTGCGAATGTACAAATGTACATCAGTGCCGGGAGGCGGAATTGAACCGCCGACACGAGGATTTTCAGTGCGAATCAGAACAACTGACTATGCCTCTGTCTACCCAACAACTCACCGAATACGGTCTTCGCCTTGCTCAACCCGTTCCAGAATGCAAAAAATTTGGGCATGGCTGGGTAGCTAAATGTCGCTTCAGACTCACAGACCATGAAATCATGGTTCTCGACGACCAGTATTACAACCATCAAACAGGGGTGGAACTTGAAGAGAAGAGCTTTGAGCGTATCACCGACAACAACTCCTATGAAGTCAGAGCGACGGCTACCAAGCCGGGGGAAGTCGCTTCTTGGAGTTGGAAACGCCGTGATTATTATTTCGATCTCCGAGACAATATCGAAATAACAATCGAGAGATCGATGACCAGGCATTTGACCCTAAATCGCGATTGGGGACGAGGCACTCAAGGGCTTTTTATTCAGCCAAACCTCGAATTAAAATCAGCAGTTGAATACCTCATCGTCAAAGAAGAGGAATCCTTTAACGCCGGCGGGCAATACTTTAACTGGCGTGTCTTTCGGGGCGACCCAGACGATTTAGATAAAGTTTTTGATTGGCACGTCAAAAACATTGGTAGCCATTACCACAGTAAGACGGTTAATCCCTATTATGTGAATGCAATCGACTTGAATCCAGACAGAGACCCTTCTTATTGCAGTCGGGGCGTTGAAGAAGGGTCTACCATTTACGGGGTAAGCTGTCGGTTCGACAACTACACCGAAACGATTGCCTGGAATCGAATTAAGCAGATAACTTATGAAGGCAACCCGGTTAGGGCCCGGCTGGCAACCCTACAACTTGGCAACGAAAAAATGCCTTGGACTGTCCAAGCCCCTCGCTGGAAAGACTATGTTGTAAAATGCGACTTTCCCAATGACCCCGAATTACGCCCCATTCACAAAAAAGGGGTCAAAAGGACGTTTCTAAGACCGACAACCGACAATATTATCGGACTGAATGGTACAGATGAATATGACCAAGAAGTTTATCTTCCCAAGACAATTAATCAAAATGGAGAAGAGTTTGAAGTCGCAGAAACTAACATTTCAGCCCGGCTTCATCAAGTCGATTTTTATTATTGTGGCTGCAAAGAAAACGAGATGGAATGTAAGGACGCTAAAGGCAATATCTGTTGTGTTGATTGTTGTAAAATTGGTAATTTTGTTTTGGATGTATTCGACGCTACACCTGAGTAGCTTCTTTGATTTCGGCGGCTTTTGCTTCAGCCTTTAATTGTTGAAGTAATGCCTTGACCCCCGGCAATGGCTTATCGATCCAAATCTCAATCCGCTCTTTTCGCTGTTCATAATTCCCAGCCAGGCTGGCCCGCCCTGACTCTTTATCCCGATCTAACACGCGGCTGTTAATGAGGACGGTCGCGTAGGCGCAAAAAACTCGCATCGGGTCATCATTGGCGGTCAAGTATCGCCCGCGCTCACCCCTTTTGGTGGTATGGCGAACGCCAATCGAAAGCAAGGGCTTGGAACTCAATTCAGCTAATTCCTCAAGATGCGCGATCGCCTCATTTTCCGATGCCCCCCGCACAGCCATCTTGCGACCCCCAAGCCAACCATACGCCTCATATTTTCCCCAACGAATCCCAGCGTCGTTGCCGCAAGCCCGGCGAATTTTCTCATAGTCCAATTTATCCGGGTCAACAAAGGGAATTGAATAGGTTGGAACTCGCCAATGAGTTCCTTCTGGGGCAAATCTTTTAGTAAAAGGCGGCTGACGAACTGGGGCGAACTGTATTGTCAAGGTGACAATTTTGGGTTCACCTTTTGACCTTGGCTCGACTGCACTCACCACCGGCGCAGCGACGATCTGACCCACGTCGCGATTATTAAGCATTTCGTAAGTCGCCATCGTAGTTGTCAAGGCAGTTCGCAAATGAGCGTCCCGTCCACCCATCACGATTCTCTCGTTGGGAACGTCCCGGTTTGGGACTAGCTCAACATATCGCTCAACCCCCTGAACCGCCTCCCTCATGTCTTGAGCTTCGGCGCGGGCTGAGTCAAAACTCCCAGCGATGACATAGCCAATCTCGGCACAACATTCATCGAACCCCTCGACAAATTCCTCGGTAAACGCTCTCAAATGATCGTTTTCAATCGAGTCGATTTTATTTTCTAAAGCTTGCGAATAACTCCAGGGTTTTGACCCTTCTTCCCCCCAATTATCAATCGCCTTGCTTAATCCTTCTGGTAAATATTTCTTAACTTTCGGGTTTTTATTTGCCCATTTAATAAACTTTCTGCCGCTCTTGAATCCTGCTATCATGCTCCATCGAAGCACTTGCCAAGCAGATTCTCTCATTAAATCGCCTAATTGGTCTCCTAGCTCATCGATAGCTTCATTTGTAGCAGCTTTGATAGCTTTCATGGCTGCGCCTTTGTCTATCTTCCAAATAATAGCGCTCATTGCCCCCCCACAAACAACCTGCCCTAAACCACAGCCCACAAATTCGCCAAATTGGGAGGATAAAGAAATTAATCCATTTTTAACAGTTTGGTCTAGTTCTTCGTCTGTGGAATTGATATTAAAATTCATCACAAACTCTTTAGTCTGCTGAAACAAACCCCAAGCTTCGGTCAAACTAACGGAAGCGATTTTGGCTGATATTTTGCCAAGAAATCCGATCAACCTGTTCCCCAGTCGAAAAACTGTTTTAGTTATGCCACTTAAAAAAGGAACGTTTTTATCAATCCATTTCTGAACAAAATTAGAATCCCCCTCTGGGAGATCGTCAACTGTTCCTCGAACATCTAAAATTCTTTCCCCAATTTCATTTCTAATCGTCGTCGAAATAAAGTCTCCAAAACCTATGTCAGCCGCTCCCATTAAATATCCTCCTTAGCATCGCCATCGCCCCCAACTTCTCTAATCTTCGGACGTTGAGAATAAAGTCGTCCATAAGGATATTCTTGTTCGGTCGTTCCCGCCTTATCAATAAATCCTTTTTCGACTGAATTAACAAAGTCATCGAAACTTTCTTCGTCGTCGTCGTCTTTCAGATGTCTTAAATCCTGCTTTAATTGTTTGCCGGGGTTGTTTTTGTCGAGAGGATTGAAAAATGCGGCCCTAACTATTCCCGCCGCCGTCATTAACTCCCTCAAAGAGAATTGAAAATCATTATCATTCTTTCTTGTGGGCTTAAATTCCATACAAGGAATTTCAACTTCACAAGACTCTAAAGCTTTTTCAAGATTGCCAACTTCTTTAGGGTTAAAAGCGTATGGGACTTTTTCGTAGTGTTCCTCAACTTGAAACCCTAAATAATCTGCGATCGCCTCAGCCCAAAAGAATGTTTGAATTGAAGACTTTTTAATTGCCCCCGACTCAATTAAATTTCGGGTCGCAATGTTGACTAACGTTCCGGTAGCAATTGAGGCAATCGAAGCCTGTCCATAAATCTCTGCTATAGCTTCCGCTAAATTGGGCAGAATAACCTCTTTCTCCTGATCGCCCTCCTCGTCCAAATCGGCATCTTTAATCTTAATTTTGAGAGGAAATTTGCCGATCATCGCGTCCATCTGAAGCAAATGCCAGGTAATGAGTTGAGGAATGCTTCCCCGCTTTGTCATGCCCCTAGATTTGTCGGTGACGCATTCGGGTACATTGACGGGAAAATCATCACAGCCTACTGCGGCGCAGATTTTATCCAATTTCTGCATAATGCCTTCTTTGCCCCCTTCCCCGCCCCCGGTCAACGCCTCAGCTAATTTGTTGAGCGCTGCGGCAATGTCATCGCAGCCCCCGCCTTCTTCGTCATCTGGGGAAGCGCAAGCCTTCCGACTCGAATTAATCCCCTCGACCGCTTGCTGGAGTCGAGCAACGTTCCCAGCCCATTCAGCTTTGATAGCTGGCAGTTCCTCAACGAGATCGGCCAAGCTGCTAAGTTGCTCCCAGCCCTCACGCAGATCGCTAGTGGGCATGGAATTATCCTCAATCGCCTCCAACGTCTGAAGGGGAACTCCTCTAATCCAGTCAGCGATTTGGCTGATGTTGTCCAGATAGCCAGTGATTTTGGCATCCAAACAAGTGTGGGTGTTGTTTGCTCCAGTCTCATCGCTAAGGCTTGAGCGAAACTGTCCAGAGATGGAAGCCAAATTACGAGAGATTTCTTTGAAACGGTCAGAACGTCCCGCGTTGGCCTGTTCCTTGCTGCTAAATGTGTCGGTATCGCCATCCATATCGCGAGCCGCCGCGTTTAGCTTGCTCGTGAGCGATCCAAAAAGTGAGGTTGTAATTTTGTATCCCAAGACTTAATCCTCAAGGCTTATCTCAATTTTAAGCAGGTGACAAGAGGATTTAAAAATTACTTGTCTTAAGCTAGCCCTCTAAGAGTCCTACTATACCCCATACAACACTTAAAGCCTTGTTACTGAAGGCGTAAAAGAGCTAAAAACAAAATAACAACCTCATTTCAGGATTCAAAAATATGGCTACCGCAATTACAACCACGGCAGGGACTCTTGAAGGTCAATTGCTGGAAATTCTCTTTAAAATGCAGCAAATGGAGAATACTTCAGCTAATAACCCCAATGGGAAAAATGCTATTACCGGCACAATCAACTCGGACAGTAATACCTTTGCTGGCTCATTTACCCTTGCTTTAACCACTTCGCTTAGTGCATCGGGACAACCGACCTTTGATGCTGAAGCTTACCTCGTTGATTAATTAATTGTTGTTGTAATTTAATCAATCAAGGAGAATGTAATGCCTAACGGATATAGTGACATTTATGAAGAAAGGCGGTTAGTTAGTGTTGCATTAAAAGGGTTTACGGGAGTTCGGTATGGTTTTCGGACTTCAGTCAAGGGAACAACCTCAACAGCTTTAGGTCATGTTGCCGGACTGACTGCGGCAGGAACTTTAGCGGCTGGCGTGGTGCTTGGCGCAAATAGCCCCAAGCCGCCTCGTGCGACTAAAATTGACTCAAGCGAGGGGTACGAATCAAGTTTCTTCTCCTATGACAAATTAGCTGATTTACGCGGCGATCCAAGCTGGACTTTGACGGCTGGGCGATTAAGAAAGCCGCGAATCTCTAAACGCTCCAACATGGTAGGAGTTTCAGCCAGAGGAGTAACAAGTGGAACTTATACCTATGCTTGGGTCATGCCCAAAGCTCAGTACGTTTTATTGGGTAACACTGGACGCACCAACTTAGGGATTTTTGATATTGACGACAGCAACTATACCAAAGCCCTTTTTGGTATTAATCGCCCTAAGCCACCAAGGGTTCGAGGGACAGCCGGACCCGATCCTGCTACGGCAAAAACCATAACCACTTTTATTGGTAGTGGGAAAGTAGATAATCCTCCTGCTGGTTGGAATTTAATTACTACCAAGGGTACAGAAACTTTTGGGCTTGATTAATGAGTGAACTGATTTTGCCGGGGACAATTGAATTTGAGGAAACATTGGCAACAGTGCTTCCTTACAACTGGCAAGAAATCGCTTATTCAGCTTGTGGAGACTACAATTTCATTGCGCGGGCTGGGTCTGGGGTACTCGAGGCAGTCCATGAGTCCGAGGCCCGCGAATATCTTTATGGAGGGGAGTACGACCAACGTTTAGAAGAAGCTGAAGATTGGACTGGCGACGAACCCGATGAAGATTTTTTGAGGGCGATCGCGCCAGTGCTAGGAGTAGAAGCCGATGCCCTACTTTCAAGATGAATATGGTTATTGGGAGGAATTGGGGACAATCACGCCTAATACTCAAGACTGGCTTAAGTACCCTTATTCTACCGAGCTAAATCAAACGCTTTTTCGGTTTACCTTTGTTGGAGATATTTCTAAAGTTGAATCATTTTGCTGGGTACGGTTAGTTGTGCGCTCCCAGGGTGAGCCAATTGTATTGCCAGCGCAGCGCTATTATTGCAAATCCCGCCCTTTTGGGCTGGACAGCTTAACTATTCCCAAATATTTAATTCTTAAATCCCCTCGATGGATTCAAGAGGTAGAAATTCGCAAATCAGTGAGCCGGGGGTTATGGCGATATGGCATAACAAATGACATGAATTATCAAATAAAAGCGGAAGTAACAGGAACATGACGCTTGAAATTTATCCCCGACTTTCCACTCGTTCTAGACGCTGCATGAACCGCCGATACAAAAAAGGTTGGCATCACAAAAAGTTTGTTTACAAGCCCAAAAGCACCTTGATTTATCGATTAATGCGCGAGTTAAAGTGGGATTTTGAGAAGGTTCGGCGGGAAATTATGAGAGAAAGACGAGTTATTTTGCGGCTAAATGGTTGGGAAGTTGGGGAGAATGAAATTGTATGAGACAAACCATCACTAACACAAACGCGATCGCGTCCCAACTTAACTACTCCCATTCCGGCAACCCCTTAACCATTTGGGATAGCGACAGCGAAAACCTGCTCACACAATTAGGGAGCAACCCTAACTACAGCCATTTCTCCTACAGCGCCAAAATTAAATCCCTCACTGCTCACTGGCTCATCGCCGACGGGCCCCAAATCAATCGCCTTCTCCGACCCGATGGGCTGATTGAACCTCGCACCTCTGAATATCTCCATCAAGGCAAAATCTTAAGTTTGTGGATATCCAAGGGCGCAGCGCAACCGATTAAGTTTGGCGAAGTTCTGATGTTGCGGATCGGGGGTTACCGCTATCAGTCCCTTGACTTGCTCCAAGCTTTTGGGTCAGTCCCGGCTGGGAAAGATTCACAGCTCTATGCCCGGATTGAGAATGTTGGCTCTGGTTATCTTGGCCCCGGAGACGAGGTCATTCTCCAAGGGGAAGTTGAGGAGGCGATCGCGTATGAGGACAATCGCGAGAATGACCTTGACCTCAAACTAAGCAATATTCTTCTCAAACTAAGCAATATTCAAGTTTCGGGAAATGGGGTAGTTGCCACCGCATCAGCATCAACCATGACTGAGATTTTACAAAGAGACGCAACTTGGACTCGCCAGTGGTTTGATGGGGAAATAATATGGCGGTCTGGGGAAACCGCAACAGGAAAGTTGAAGCTTGGTTATCTATCCTTGAAAAATAAATTGCTGTTGGCAATCAGTGGCGGGCATGATGCAAATCAGGGGGTTTTAAAAATAATCCGTATTCGTCGGTCGGATGATACCTTGCTGATGGAAACTGATGGATCGGCTTTATTGAATTTTAATACCAACAATTTAAGACCTTGCGAAATTGACACTTCTGCCCACGCTGGGGAAGAAATCTATTTAGAATTCGATGACTCTGATTCTAATAGTGGATGGGCTTGGTTCGGCATTCATGATTCTTTCTGGGTTGAATAAACAATGAAAGTCTTAAAGCGCAGCCCCGGCAAATTTGACATTTGGCATCCCGACAAACGGAAGGAGTTAATTCATCTGGACTTTTGCCCGTTCTTAAGCTTGCCGGGGGTCAAGAGCGGGTTGTTGCTCCATTTCCAAGCTAAGCCGAGGGGGATGAGGGAGTGGGGTGTCTACAGCATCGAGGAGGACTGTTATTATTCGCGATCGCATTCTCAAATTGAATTTATAGGGGAGCTTCAACAGCAACTGCTAGGGCTGGATGAACTGCGATTTAAAAGCAATCCCACCGCGTTGTGCCATTTCCCCAACGCAACCCTAATTTTTAGCCCGATCGAGAATAATAACGCGATCGCGATCGCCCCCATCACCATCAAAGAGGAAATCAAAAGCCAATGGAAACCTCAGAGTTTGTCGTTGAATTAATCTTAGCCGCGATCGCGATTGGGACGGTCTTAATTAAAATTGGTCAAACATCATCCTTGACCGACTACAAAGTCAATCAATTTAAGGGCGAATTCCTGACTATCATCGCCGACTTACGATCTGAAATCATGCTCAAGTTTAAGGATGTCGAGAATGGACAGAATCTCGACTGTCACAAACTTGAAGATCAGGAACGTCAACTAAAAGACCTTCACGTCCATTTGAAAGATGTGGAGCGCAAGCTGGAGAAAGAACAAGGGTTCGCGAGAAAGCCATATATTGCCTTTGAAGATACCCAAGCCCGTCAAAGGAAATCTGATGGCACTTGGGTTGAATGAATGCCGCTTATAGATAAAAGAAGTCATAAAAGAAGTTTTCAATGGGAATATAAAACCGTAAGAATTGGTTGTTGAAAACGTAAGAGCGAGAGAGGGTAAAGCTTAGCTCACCATGAAACAATTTACCGTGGCATTTATCTACAACAAGGCGAACTTCAAAATCATAGTAAGGTAAGTGTATTTTAAGCAAAGTCATTATTCTAGTAGCTCATAGCGATCGACCGACAAACCCGTACCATCGTAGCTCCAGACGCGATCGCCATAAACAATCGTCCGACCACTACCGTCCAGATATTCTCGGATAGATTCGTGTATTCTACCCACTTCGTTAGAGTATTCAGTAATCTTCTCTTGTACCTTGAGGTAGTGGTTAATTGCCGCTTTAAGCTCCTCGTCGCTATTAATTGCTTCGATTTTGTCCATTTTCTCTCTCTAGATGATTCCACCTTAGACGGCATTGACAAAAGGCTTCCTCTACATATCCAATTTCAACTGCTGGGGCTTGGGTTTCTTAAAGTTGGCTGCGTCGGGACAAGTTGCCCAGTGGGGCGTAACAGCATCCAAATCGAGAGGGGTAAACTTCCCGGCTGCCGTCTTTGCCCACAGGATGTCTGCCCCGCAGCCCTTACATTTTGATGGCTTGCCTGATGTGATGGTGTATTGAGTCATCCCCACCCCCGATTCTTGCGGAACTGGTGCAAGCGTTCGGCGCGGCGGCGGTCGATATCCTCAATCGGATCGAGGTGAGGGGGGGACTGACCGGACAGGCTTACCTCGTCCCCCGCCTTGGCGTTTCGGTAGATGGGTTAGCTCGTGATGGTTGAACAGGATTTTCTTGACCTCGTAGAGATTCATGCCATTGCTAAATCTTCTGATTGCCTTTACCACCCCCGCTTCTCCGGTGGCGTTAATCCGTACCTTGTCTCCTACCTTAAACATCGTCGCCTCCTAGCCAGCAAATCTCTACCACCACGTCTTTAACTAATCGCTTCAGTGCAAATGCGTATTGTTCGGCTTCGTGCCGTAGCTGAAATCGTCGCAATACGCTACCTTGGTAAAGGATTGCCCATTTAAATGAGTGAACGACTGGGGTCATCATAAATACCTCCAAAAAACAAAAAACACCAGACGGGCAATCTGGTGCGAAAAATTAATTATCGTTATCATCTTGTTCTTGAGATTCTAGAAGGCAGGCAACATCGTCTTCTAGATTTTTCATGCTTCCTACCAGTTGGTCTCGGAAGGCATGATTTTCTTTGAGGCGGGCTTCTAAGCGACCAGCGTGTTCGTCAACATATCGAAGACACGCTTGTTGCATCAACCGCAAATGCCCAAGGATTCCCCCAACAACTCCTTCTGTTCCACTGTGATTGTTCTCTTCGTCTCCACTTCGCCGTTCGCAATCATACGAAACAGTTGCGTCCGGTTGGCAATCCCCATCGCGGAAGCTTGCCTCTCCAAGTTCTCCCATTCGTCTGGGGTGAGACGGACGGTTGCGTTGATGGTTTGTTTTTTCGTCTGGCTCATCAGTAATACACATAGCAATTGCCTCAATTATTGCACGTGCTTTTCCTTGCTTGACTATTTATTGCCGCACGTGCATAAATATAATAATAGATTAAAGCACGTGCGGGAGGCAATCAACAAAATTTCATCACAACTTGCTCTGACTGAAAACAGATTAAGACTAAAAAGCGGGGTTGCCACCCCGCCTTCCTTCCTCAACTATTCACTCTCAGCACCATCATCGTCAGGAGGTGAATCGCTAACCGCAGAGATTTTCAACTCAACCTGAATCTTGATCTTCTTCCAGCCACCGCCTTCAACTGACAACAACTCACACTCAACCCCATTGACCAACGATTGACCGCTTGAGGAGAGGGACGCTTTTACATAATTCTTGAGGGTTTTTGCTTGTGCCAAGTGACCTTGACTAAGGATGTTGTGCTGCTGCTTGAACCTCAAGACATCATCATCATTCAATTGCATAAGACCTAACAGATAGACACACTGAAATTATGCCCAAAACCGACCCAAATCACCCATCACTACCCTTCTATCAAACCAATGGGGCAATTCCAGGGATAACCAAGCGCGAGTACATCGCGACCCAGCTAATGTCCGCTTGGATATCCACAGGGAGCTTTGACCCCAACGACCCCGAACTGGCTGTAGTAGCCGTTAACGCCGCCGACAACCTTATCGAACAACTCAATGATGAACAATAGCTTTATCGGTACATCTCAGGGCATTATCAACCCTGCTGCAATCTCTTTGATTACTTGTGATGAAACCCGAAGAGATTTTCGGCTAACCGTCTACTTCCTTGATGACTCAACCATCACCTTGACCGGAGATGAAGGACGTAAGTTCGTTGGACGTTTATGCCCTCGATGGCTTGTTCCACCGCCAAGCGGGTTGCTCGTGCCTCTAGCCTTGAACAATGGAAAACCAGGCGAAACACCTAGCTCAAGCTCACAGACATCGAAAAATTTAAAGCGTAATCCATAGGAGGATTTACTAATATCATGGTAGCACAATTCCGACCGCCAATCAAGCAAATTTCTGAGACAGCCCTTCCCCCTCAAAACGTTGAATTAGAAGAAGCAATATTAGGTTGCATCCTACTTGACCCAAACGCCTATCCTCGGCTTCTCCAACTACCGAAACAGCTTTCTCCAGAGGCCTTCTATTTAAGTCATCACAAGACCATATTTAAAGCGATTCAAGCATTAGCCAATAAAGGGCAGCCAACTGATTTAATGACAGTTTGTTCTTATCTCAGTGACAAGAAAAAACTCGATGAGGTGGGAGGAGCAAGTAGCCTAGCTCAGTTACTCGATCGGACTGTTACGGCGGTAAATATTGACCGTTATGCTGAACGTTTGATTGACAAACATATTCGGCGAGAACTGATAGGAGTTGCTCAGGACATTACTAATCTTAGTTTTAATACTTGCAATCCCCTAGAATATGTCTGCAATACGGTCAAGAAGCTTGTAGAACCGTTGATTGACCCTATACTTGCAAACAAGAGTACCGAAGAATATGAGTATAGTTGCGTTGTTTCTAAGGTTAAAGAAATAATGCTCTACGAACATAAACCAGGGCTGCGCTACTTCAAATTAGACAGGTTAGCCAAAGAAGTCGGTTCATCTGTTAATAAGCTGGAAAACTTGTTTTTTATGTCAATGCTTGAAGACCAATATGAGCCGCTTTTGAGCTTCAAAGAAATGATGGTCAAATATGGCAAAGACACTCAAAAGTGGGTCATTCAAGGTTTACTCCCACGAGGCAGCTTAACAGAACTATACGCACTCCCTGGGGACGGGAAAACTTTACTCAGTTACGACCTGATTTGTAGTGCTTTGATTGGAGAACCGTGGAATGGTTTTCCTGTTGCGAATCAGAAGCTTAAAGCTGTCATCATCCAAACAGATGAAGCTCCCCAAGCAACCCTACTAACTTTACGCGATCGACTTGAAGGCAGGAATTTAGAAGTTTATTTCAAAACGTGCTGGACGATTGAGCAATTGTTTCAACTGAAGTTGGAACTAGAGGAAATTCAACCCGATATCTTGATGATTGACTCCCTAACCAGCATCAATCGAAACACCACCAAATCGGAGAACGACTCGGATTATGCCCGAAATATTTACGCGCTGCGGCAGATGTGCGGCGACATGGGCATGGCGGGCATTCTCATTCACCACAGCAATAAGTTGGGGGACAGCCGGGGCAGTACGGGCATCCCTGGCGCGGTGGATCAGGTTATCAATCTCCAGCGCCACCCAGAGGTTCGCGACAACTCCGACCCCCGCCGCCACCTGGAGATCAAAAAGTCACGCTTTCGTTTACCCATGACCTATGCCCTGGAGTTGAAGGAGGATAAAACTTGGAAGCTGACCGGGCGGGTTGGGGCTTCACTCAAGTTTGAGGGAACGGCTAACAATCGCATTGTGGAGTTTTTGGGTTTGAACCGGGGGACGCTTTACACCAACCAGGAACTCGGAGAGATTTTGACGCTCAGCGAGAACACGATCCGCGTCGCCACTGGGGGGTTACAAAGCGAACGCTTAATCGAGTGTTGCCGGGGACAGGGGAAAGCTAAGTTCTATTACATTCCTGACGACACTCTCCCTAACGGCTACCAACTCCAAGCCAAGAATCGATCCTCTGATGCGATCGCGTCCTTAAGCGATCGCGAAAAGATCGCAGAAGCGATCACACCAGAATCCAGTCCCCCAGAGACTATCGAGAGAATCGATCATGAAACGGCTAAAAATGACCTCGATTTTTCAGAAAATCCTGAAAAAAAATGCGATCTCACGATCGATTCTCCTGAAACGTCCGTCCCGCCTGAATCAGGAAGTGATCCTTCAAGTGATCCTGAAGCGATCGCTTCTCCTGAAACTCCCGCCCCGTCTAAATCAGAATGCGATCGCGGGGTTGATCGCTCGCGATCGCCGCGATCGCTTCCCGCGATCGGGGCGACGGTCGGAATTTTCGAGGAGGGGGAATATGTCCTGATTCAAGTGACAGGACATCACGAGGATGTCGTCGTCGGCTACGCGGAAGATAATCGACGATTTGAGGTGCTGGTCGATCTTTGCTG
Organism: Jaaginema sp. PMC 1080.18; assembly: GCA_035968055.1. Taxonomy (GTDB): domain Bacteria; phylum Cyanobacteriota; class Cyanobacteriia; order Cyanobacteriales; family Spirulinaceae; genus Jaaginema. Next base: position 12,783 of record JAWQFT010000037.1, read on the forward strand.
TGAGCCGGTCATTCGAGATCGCGCCGGGGTGCAGTTGAAAGTGGGGGACAAAGTTCACTACGTCGGGGATGACCAACGCTTGGCGAAAGTCTCCAAATCGGAAACTCTCACGATTAAATCGTTCCGCTATGGCTGGGTTCGTGCCGGGGGCAAAAACTGGGGGTCGCGCCTGACCAATCATCCAGCCCATGAGTTCGAGAAAGCGAGGAGGTCATGAGCATTACAGCCTTGTTTCATTCCCTGGTGTTCGAGGGACTTGTAGCTGATGCCGGACCGTACTGGTATTGGTTCGCCCGGGACAACTGTCGAGTTATCGTAGTCAAACCTTTCGAGTTATTGAGCCAAGAGTTTCAAGATGCGGGATTTTATCCTGCCTACAGCGAGTTGCCTTACCGGAGAGAAGTGGGATTACTTGTTGTGACTCAAGAATTACAGCTTTTTGGATGGTCTATGGCTCGTCCCTGGTTTCCAAAGAAAAGATGACTTATGGACAAACACCCGAAAGGGTCTGTGGTGGTGACGGTACGCTCAAACTTTCTTTACATTCAATTCCCCCGCGCTATATTTGGGGGCAAACAAAAGCGCATAGCACTAGGGATAGCGGATACACCCCAAAATCGGGCGATCGCCCAAGCGGTGGCCGCCGAAGTCCAAGCCGACATTTTGCTGGGTCGCTTTGACCCCACTTTGGCTAAATACAAACCCCGATCGTACTCACCACCCGTGACCCTCGAAACCGACATCAAGCAAATCTTTCAAAAATATAGCGAGTGGCGATCGCCCCAACTTGCTCCCAGCAGCCGGAAGATTTTTCGCTCAGTCAAAAATCATCTGGACGCAGCGCCAACGACTCAGATCGCCCAAACCCCTAAGCTCATTGCTTTCCTGAGAGATACTCTCAGCAGTGAAGCTGCACGGCGGGCTGTCCAACAGTTGAATGCCGCTTGTAACTGGGCTATCGAGCGTCAACTCATCGACATAAACCCTTTCGCCGTCGTCAAGATTGCCCACAAAAAACGATCGACCATCAACCCATTTACCCAGGATGAACGCGATCGCATAATTGATGCTTTCTGTGCAAGTCAAGATTACGTCCACTATACCGACTTTGTAAGGTTTTTGTTCTTTTCGGGATGCAGACCGTCGGAGGCGATCGCCCTGCATTGGAACAATATCGACCACAATTTGAACTCAATCACCTTTTCTAAGGCTTTCGTTGAGGGCGAGTACAAAGATACCAAGACGGGAAGAATTCGACGTTTTCCTATTAATGGACAGATGAGGCGTTTAATTGAGGCTATCCCCCGCCGTCATCCTCAGTTAGTTTTCCCCAGCCCCAAAAGCCTTGAGATTGATTCACATAATTTTACAAACAGAGCTTGGCAGACAGTTTTGGAGCAAGCCGAGGTCTCTTATCGCCCCCCCTACACTTGTCGTCATACTTTCATCACACTCTGTCTGCAAGCAGGTGTCCCCGTGGCAGATGTCGCTGAGTGGGTTGGCAATTCCCCAGTCATTATTTATCGGCATTACGCCGGGCTGACACTGGGACAAATCCCCGAAATTTGAGAGAGGATTTTGTGGCATCAATTTGGCATCAAACCACCCATTGACCCTTGGTTTATACTAAGGTCATGTCCGACTGTAAACGGAGTGGAAACCCGCGCAAAGTGTGGTTTAGAGCGCGGGTTTTTAGTGCCGGGAGGCGGAATTGAACCGCCGACACGAGGATTTTCAGTCCTCTGCTCTACCGACTGAGCTATCCTGGCTGGCGTTTTTTGACGCTTAACTAAGATAACAAAATCGCCAAAGCTTGGCAAGGGGTCGAGCCAGTTTTTTTAAAACAAAGACCCGGCAATCATTCCTGCCAGGAGCATTCCTCCCAGGCCCACATTCTGACGGAAAATGTTGCCGTAAGTCTCTTTGGGAATGGACTCTTGGCGGAGTTGGCTGTAGTGTTGCGCCCAACCCGTGACGGCCAAGCCCCAAGCCAGCCAGAAACTCCAGTGTAACTCCAAATTCAGGGCTAAATAGGCGAGTAGCGTTGCTGTAATCGTGAAGAAAGCGGCTACGACATCGGGGGTATAAGTCCCGAAAAAGATGGCACTGGAGTTAATACCGACTTTGAGGTCGTCTTCGCGATCGCTCAAGGCATATACTGTATCAAATCCCAAAGTCCAAGCGACAACCGCCCCCCACAATAGCCAAGTTGCCGTACTCAGTGTTCCGGTCACTGCCGTCCAGCTAATGAGTACGGCAAAACCCCAAGCCAAGGATAACACTAACTGAGGAATCGGGAAAAACCGTTTGGCCAAAGGATAAGCCACAATGATGGGGACGGCAGCTACGCAAAGCCAAAAACTCAACGAGTTTAAATAAAATGATAACCCTGCGGCACAGAGTAAGGCGATCGCGGCCACTACAATCCCGGTCGTAATTGATAAAGCTCGCGAAGCCAAGGGACGGTTGCGGGTACGTTCCACTTGGGGGTCGATATCGCGATCCCATAGATCGTTAATCGCACAACCGGCAGCACTGGTCGCCAAAGTCCCCAAAACAATAATACCCACCAATACCGGGGGTGGTGTCCCTTTAGCCGCCAAAAATACCGCCCACAACGCCGGAAGCATCAAAATCAAACGTCCGGCAGGTTTATCCCAACGGAGTAAGCGAATTATCGTTACCCAAAGTGGTTCGGAAGTAGAAGACTGAAGCACCATAACAGTAAAACTTTGTCAAAATCGATCCCCATTTATGGTATCGCGAGTTCGCCTTCTGGGGCGATCGCTCTTCCAACCCTTCCCTGGCAACGCCGACTCGTAACCTAATCCGCTATGATCCAAAAAGATAAAGTATAAAATGTTAGAGTTTTGTAGGTAAATCTATGACCTCTTATGCAACTGCCTCGGCCAGGGCGGAAATGAGCGAACTACGCCGTTTAAAAACCCTCCTTCCTCCCGAACTCCAAAGTTGGGTCATGGTAGAAGGCACAACCGAAATCAATCCCCCCTTAATTCGCAGTGAAGAAATTGGCAGAGATGAAGTCGAAATTCAAATCGATCTTGCCAAGTGGGAAAACTTTGCCATCGACCAGCGCAACTTGTTATTTTGGCATGAAGTCGGTCGCATCCAAAATGACACCATTCCTAAAGAAGGTTGGGAAATGGCAGCCCTAGCCATTGGTTTAGGGGGGGCTGTCGGCGAATTGTGGGTGCAAGATGGCTTATTGCTATTACTTGCCTTGGGGTTATGCGGTGTATCGGGCTATCGGATATGGCAAAAAAATAGCGGTCAACGCCTACTCGCAGAAAGCCTCGAAGCTGACGAAAAAGCGATCGCCCTAGCAACTCGTTTTGGTTACACTCTCCCCAACGCCTATAAAAGCTTGGGAAGCGCCCTCAAAACCTGTATCGAGCAAACCCCCAACCGTCGCGGTCGTCGCAAGTACGAAGACCGTTTGCAGGCTTTACGTCGCAGTGCAGCTAAGGCCAAGGCTCAAGTCAAGCAACAACGGGAAGGGAAAGCGATTTTGTAAGCTAGTTTCAGGGGGTACGAGACTTTGCCGACCTTGAGCTGTTTTGAAGCTGAGACGGGTTGGCAAGTTGCCCTATGGGGGTTTAAGTTGGAGCGGTCTTGGACTGAGTTGGCGATCGCTAAATTTACACGGCCTCAAAAAGGGCTACAAGCACAACATCAACGTGGATTTCTAATGACCTTTTGATAATGCACAATGTTGTAAGAGTTGGCAGCAACCACTTAATATTGGGCTAAAAGTTCTTCAACTTAATTCTTGCTTTGGGTTATCATCGGTCTATGATTAAGTTATTGACTATTTCAGAAACTATCAAAATCAGCAGAAGGGATGCGTCTCAATGCAGCCCTCAACAAGCTCTTAGATATCTTACTGTAAGTATTAAACAGTGGCTTAAAAACAAAATATCGGCTCAACGGCGATTTAAAAAGAAAAGGATTAAAGATAGCTTTTGTTTAGAGGGAAGTATTAATATTAGGGGCGATCGCCTCAAACTTCCTCGTACTGGCTGGGTAAATAGCCACTGGTTTAGAGTATTATGCAATAATTCCAAGCTTTGGGGGTTGTTCAAAGAGGAAGCGAAGATCGAACTCCCTTAGATTCAGCTAATACTAGCGCGATAGATACATTTGAGTAAGTTTCTCAGAGTCAAAATCAAAGTCAAGTTCAAAACGGTACTGTCTCAGTAGGTAAAAATCGGGAAGGAATGACCAGTTCAAGTCCAGCAGAAAATTTTCCAGTGGCATTAACACCCAGTACAGCGACGATGACAATGCCTCCTCGATTGAGTGTATTAGAAGCGATCGCCTTCAAACAAAATTATCAAGAACTGCTGCAAGGCTCGCAAATTCCTCCGAAAATTATTCTCGATTTTCAACAGACCCGGTTTATGGATAGTAGTGGGGTTGGTGCTTTAGTTAGTAATTTTAAAGTAACTCAAGCTCAAGGTCATCAGGTGGTTTTACACAATGTCAATCCCCCCGTCATGGCAGTATTGACGATGACGGGGTTAGACCGCATTCTTAGCATTGAGGCACAATCTACCGCGACTTTGCCCGACGATCGACCCTTAGCGGTAGCCGAACCGAGTCTCCCCCCCGAAACTCATCCCTCGGTGCGATCGCGCATTAAACGCGGTTTAGATATTGCTGGCAGTTTAGTGGGTTTAGGCATTACGGGCTTGTTAATTATCCCGATTGGCATTGCGATTAAACTGGATAGTCCCGGACCATTATTTTTTGGTCAGACCCGTTGCGGTTGGTTGGGTAAAAGATTTACAATTTGGAAATTTCGCTCAATGTGCATTGATGCCGAAGCGAAAAAGTCTCAAGTCCCCAATCAAGCTTCGGGTGCTTTTTTCAAAAACAAAAATGACCCCCGCGTTACCCGCGTTGGGCGTTTTCTCCGGCGTACCAGCTTAGACGAATTGCCGCAGTTTTGGAATGTACTCAAAGGTGAAATGAGTTTAGTGGGGACTCGTCCTCCGACTCCGAACGAAGTAGATAGCTACGATGTTCCTGAGTGGCAGCGTTTAGATGTGAAACCAGGAATGACGGGAGAATGGCAGGTACACGGGCGATCGCAAGTTCGCAATTTTGAAGATGTGATTGCTTTAGATTTGCGCTATCAACGTCAATGGAGTCTGCGCTATGACCTGAAACTCATCTTTAAGACAATCTGGGTGGTATTTAATCGCAACAGTGGTGCGTATTAAATTTATAGTTGCTCTTTTTATCCTTACTCTATAGTTGCTCGTGCAAAACGACCGACCGATTCAAGAATTTAGCCTCCAACTCACAACTGAGTTGGAATCCCTCGAAGATTTGCTAGAGTGGTTTGAAAAAATTGCTCTAGAGTATCTCGGCGATCGCGCTTATTGGCAATGTCAATTAGCGTTAACTGAAGGATTTACCAATGCGGTACGCCACGCTCACGAAAATCTGCCTCCGACCACGCCCATTGATTTAAAAATCTTATTATTTCCCCGCAGTCTCGAAATTCAAGTTTGGGATTGCGGTCAACCTTTTGATTTAGAAGCGGAGTTGCGATCGCGTCTGGCTGAAAAAGCTTACAAGCTCGATGGCAATTTGACAGAGTTAGCCGAAGGCGGACGAGGTTTAGTGTGGATGAGCGAGTTAATGGACGACCTCAGCTATATTCGCACCGCCAATCGACAAAACTGCTTAGTATTGCGTAAATATTGGTAATTTTAGCGAACTAATCTCGCTAATTTGCCCCCATTAAATCTCCGCAACCGCTCGCTCGATCAAACTCCGAGCTAAAGTCTGCACCCCTGTATGCTCGTAATAGTTGGTGGAGACATCCAAGAATGCCCCTAGATAGTCCAATTTATCGTCAGAGAACTCAATAAAGGATTGTAGGTTATTAGCAACGTTCTCGGCAGTTAAACCGCGATCGTTCACGAAACCACTCATCCAACCCCTTACTGAGGCAAAGCTTTCCCCAATAAATGATAATTTCTGCCGCGAGTTATCTCCAGGAATCGACTCATTAATACGGCGATAACTTGGATTTTCCTCTAAATCTCCAGGACTGAGACCTTGTAGCCGATCTTCAACTTGACTTAAAAAATTTGTGCCTAGGGGGATGAGTCCATCAAAACAGACCAAAGCCGCCATCCGCATTAAAGCAGGGCCTGTGTAGTTATCAACCAAAGCCGCGACAAAATCCCCAATACTATCCCCTGGGATGCCGTTGATGCGACAATAGGCGACAATTTCCACCACTAACTTTAAACTCAAATCCAAAGTTTGGGCGCGATCGGCTTTGGGAGTCAAGGTATTGAGAAAACCCAACAAGGGGATTTTTTCACCAACTTTATTCGCTAACGCCGCAGCCCCTAAAGCACTGCTGGTACTGTCTATGGTTTGATACAGCCATAATGCCCGTTGATAGCCTTCTGACTTATCGTTAAACAGCCAAACAGCGCGATCGCCAATTTGTTGAATAATATCTTCATCCGTTTCCCCAGTAACGTGACGAATTGTATTTTCAAACCCCGTAATATTTTGCCACTGACCCGGAATCACAAAATCTAAAGCTTTTAAAGCCCTTGTCGTCATGTTAGATTCAGGTAACTGGTCTACCAACTCAAAAATCGGTTTACTCATTACTGTCTCCCGTACCATTAGCCATGGTTTCTAAACCTTTTAAATCAAACTTTTTGAGCCATGAGCGGCGATCTTCGGCGCTAAAGCTCGAATCCCTCGACAATACCTTCACCTGGAAGCGATTCTTGACGAGTAATCCCGTTCCCGTACTGCCGACATCTACAACAGGATATCCTGACAAAGTTTCAGAACTGTCCTTATACTTCCCAATTGCTTGGGAATTATCGTTAAGATCGACAATGGAAAGAGTAGCAACTTCTGCTCCTTCTTGTTTAAGCTTCGCTTGAGCAAATCCCTTTTTTTCTTGAGAAAAGACCAGACCGTCGGCTTTCGGGAAAAACCGATTAAAATCACCACCTGCTTTAGCGTCTGAGCTAACTGCTGTTGTCTTGGGTTGTGTACTTTCTTGTTGAGCTTGGTCAAATCGTGAAGGAGGAGAAGAATCGCAAGCGGCAACCAGTAGCAACAAGGCGATCGCAAAAGAAGTTAATATTTTTCTTATGGGGGGCATCTTCAACACTCTTTTATCCCTCAATGTTGAGTGAATTTTCTTAATTTTACCTGTCTTCGCTTATTTGTTCGCACAGCCAAGAATTAATTTGTGAGGGATCGAGCCAGTCTATTGTGTAGAAACATCGTCATTAAGTGTCAAACCCTAAGCCAATAATGCGAATTTTAATTTATTCTTACAACTACAGTCCTGAACCCATCGGCATTGCCCCCCTCATGACTGAGTTAGCAGAAGGTTTGGTCAAGCGAGGTCACAAGGTGCGTGTCGTTACTGCTATGCCTTGGTATCCTCACATGAGTATTCCCCCAGAGTATCGCGGTAAGCTGTATAAAACTGAGGTTTGTAACGGTGTTCTCGTGCAACGTTGTTACGTTCACTGTAGTCAAAAGCGCAATTTTGTGAATCGGGCATTCTTTGAATTAAGCTTTATGGTTTTGAGCTTTTTTCAAGCTTTGATGGGATGGCGACCCAATATTATTTTGTTAACTGTTCCGGGGCTACCTGTGGGGCTTCCCGCTTCAATTTTGGGATGGGTTTATCGTTGTCCCGTGGTTTTAAATTTACAGGATATTTTACCCGATGCTGCCGTACAAGTTCGCTTGCTGACTAATCCGCGTCTAATTAAAGTTTTTGAATGGTTTGAACAACTCAATTATCGCACGGCTAGTAAAATTAGTGTTATTGCTGAAGGGTTTATTGACAACTTAGTTCAAAAAGATGTCCCTCTCGAAAAAATTGAACTCATTCCCAATTGGGTTGATATTGATTTTATTAAACCTGATACTTCTGAGGATAATTATTTTCGGAAAAAGTATCATCTTGAAAACAAATTTATTGTTCTTTATAGCGGTAATATTGCTTTAACTCAAGGAATAGAAAATGTAGTTCGAGCGGCAGTATATCTTCGCAATCTGCCCGAAATCGCGATTGTTATTGTTGGAGAGCCGGGTAAGTTAGCAGATTTAGAGAGCTTTCGCCAAGAACTCGGTGCGGATAATGTGTATTTAGTTCCTTTTCAACCTCGCGAAAAACTGCCAGAAATGTTAGCTGCTGCTGATGTGGGTTTGGTCATGCAGAAAAGCAACGTGATTGGTTTTAATATGCCTTCAAAAATTCAAGTTTTGTTGGCGAGTGGTTGTGCGATTATTGGTTCTGTACCGTCAACAGGAACGGCGGCTCACGCGATCGCCGATAGTGGTGGTGGTGTTGTCACGCCCCCCGAAGACCCCTACAATTTATCGAAAGCAATTCAGCAATTGTATGAAGACCCCGAACGACTTTTACACTTAGGAGAAAAGGGCAGACAATATGCTGTCGAACATTATGATTTTGTTAAAGCTTTAGATCGCTATGAACTGTTGTTCGTCAATTTGCGTCGGCAATTGGTGCAAAAAAAAAGCATATTTTACCTTGAAAGCGAACATCAACGACAGGAATATTAAGGGATTTTTTAAGAGGTTTTAAAACCATGCGAGAACAAATTATTAATTGGTTGCGCGATCGCGTCCCCCCATCTCGACTACAACACATTTTAGGGGTGGAACAAATGGCGATCGCCCTGGCAACCCATTACCATCTCGATGCCGAAAAAGCCGGAAAAGCAGGCTTAATGCACGATTTAGCCAAAAACTTCGCCCCCGATCGCCTCTTACAAGCCGCTCAAGCCGCCCAGATTGAAATCGACCCGATTCAAGCCCAAATCCCCCACCTCCTCCACGCCGATGTCAGTGCCGTTATCGCCGCCACGGAATTTGGCACGAGGGAGAAAGAGACACTCGATGCCATCCGCAATCATACCCTCGGCAACCCCGGCATGAGTCCCCTAAGCTGCGTTATTTTTATTGCCGATGCCTTAGAACCCAATCGCGGCAATAGCGACATCCTCCAGCACCTACGCCAAACCTGCTGGCAAAATCTCTACCAAAGTGTTTGGCAAACCAGCGATTACGCTCTACAACACCTGATCGCCCAAAAATGCGTCATTCACCCGCGCACCATTTTGACCCGTAACTGGGCTTTGCAACAAACCAAAACGCCACCGAAAAAAACAACCTGCGGATAGCTTCGCTATGATGAAGCTTGAGAGGAAGTTGATTCGCCCCACAGGGTGAAAGGCTTTAAGATTAATGCTTTTCCTCAGAAAGCGTTTTTAAACATCTATGCTTTTAGATTGCATGACAGAATCTTACTTCAATCGCTCATCAAGAACCCTAGAAACGTCTTCAGACTCATCGGATAGCGATGCTTCTTGGCAATTGGCTAGAACCATCGCTGAAGCTGCCGACGACCGCAAAGCTGGCGATATTGTGCTGTTGCAAGTAGCTGAAGTGTCTTATTTGACAGATTACTTCGCGATCGCCACAGGCTTCTCGAAAACTCAAGTTCGTGCAATTTGCGATGCCATTGAAGCAAAAGTAGAAAAGGAACTGCAACGCCGTCCGTTGCGAACTGAAGGCAAATCTGAGGGGGTTTGGGTATTGTTGGATTACGGCGACGCGATCGCCCACATTATGATGCCCGCAGAACGCGAATTTTATAACCTCGAAGCCTTCTGGGGTCACGCTCAACGCCTTAATTTCCAAGCATAGGAGTCATCGTATGAAGGAAATGCCCCTGTCGGTTTGCCCTGTCCCGACAGAACAGCAACCCGTCAACGAATACGAACAACTCAAAGAATCCTTCTTTTTTCGCTGGACGACCCTTAATGGTTGGGCTTACGTTCGTCAACTCCTGTGGATTTGGGCGTGGATGTGGGTTCTAGTCGGCCCGATTGCCTCTGCCAGTTTTCCTCTGAATCGCCAACCCCTCAAATTCGCCCTGGCGGGTAGTGGAGGGGCATTAGTCTTTGTGGTATTGTGGCTCGTGCGGTTGTATTTGGGTTGGCTGTACGTGCGCGATCGCCTCGGTCAAGCCACCGTGACTTACGAAGAATCCGGTTGGTACGATGGTCAAATCTGGGAAAAACCCCCAGAAACCATCGTGCGCGATCGCCTCATTGTGACTTATGAAATTCAACCCATTCTCAATCGGATCGAACAAGCCTTTGCTGTGGTAGCCTTACTCATTGGTATCGGTAGTATCCTTTGGGTCTCAAGTTAACGCCATCTTTTACTTAACCCTCGCATTTTTTCAAAAAATTAGCGCATGACTCGCGGAAAACGTATTCACGCACCTGAAATTGAAGTCCATCTACTCCGAGAAGGCATTGTCGAATCCACCCATCGTGCCGTTGCGACGGTGTGCGATCGCCGGGGTCGCCTTTTAGCCCAAGCCGGGCCTGCGGAAATGTCTACTTTTATTCGTTCGGCCCTCAAACCCTTCCAAGCGATGACGGTGATGGGAACAGGGGTATTAGAACGCTTTGACCTCAACGATAAAGATTTAGCGATTATTTGTAGTTCTCATCAAGGCACAACCGCCCAAGCCCGCCAAGTTTTTCGGATTTTGTGGCGTTGCGATCTTGAACCGAGTCAGTTGCAATGTCCCATTCCCGACGGTAAGCAAACCCCCCTGCAACACAACTGTTCGGGCAAACACGCCGGAATGCTGGCGGCTTGCAAGCAACGACATTGGCCTCTCAATACTTATTTAAAGCGATCGCATCCCCTACAAAAACTGATTGTGGATAAAGTGGGAGAACTCCTGGGAATGCCGGGAGATGAGTTTATCCGGGCGGTAGATGACTGTGGTGCGCCGACTTACTCGATGCAATTGGGGCAAATGGCGACGCTTTATGCTCACCTGGCTTCGGGCGATCGCCTCGATTTAGAGCGTATTACGAGAGCAATGGTTTATCATCCTGCCCTCATTTCTGGGGAAGGCGGTTTCGACACCGAACTGATGCGCCTCAGTGAAGGGGAAATTGTTAGTAAATCTGGGGCAGAGGGCATTCAATGTATTGGCCGCGTCGGGGAAGGTATGGGTTTAGCGATTAAAGTCCTCGATGGCTCAAAACGCGCGAAATATGCCGTGGCGATTCAACTCCTCAAACAAGTGGGTTGGATTAGCCCCGAAGTCGCTGAATCCCTCGCTGAGAAATTTATGGACTTGAGCGAGTACAAACGCCTGGAAGTGGTGGGTGAAATGACGATGCTCTAAAAATTTTCATCCCCCCCTTGTAATTTAGACAACATTATCGCTATACTGTAAAAAGTGACGCGGGATAGAGCAGTCTGGTAGCTCGTCGGGCTCATAACCCGAAGGTCGGTGGTTCAAATCCGCCTCCCGCTATGACAAAAACAAGAACCTGCGATTCAGTGCGATCGCGGGTTTTTGTTTTAGCGGCAATCGGGGGAGATTAGGCAGTAGGTCTTGGGCAGTGGGAAGAGGGGGAGGAAATTACCAGTTATCAATTACCAATTACCAATTAAGAGATTTGGGGAATAACCAACAACCAACAACCAACAACCAACAACCAACAACAAATTCAACATATCTCTAGATTTATAACCCGCTTCCATTCGCTACATTAAAAGCGAAGACCCTTGTATTGCAAGAGGAGTGTGAAGCAAATAGTGGATAATGACGCACTGGTAAAAGAGCGAGACTATACCCTGATTATCGATAAAAGCGGTAGTATGTCTTCCCTTGACCCCCTGACGGGTAAAACTCGTTGGCAAGCCGTACAAGAATCAACCCTGGCTTTGGCGAAACAATGCGAAGAACTCGACCCCGATGGCATTACGCTGTATTTATTCTCCGGTCGTTTCAAACGGTATGACAACGTAACGGCTGATAAAGTGACTCAGGTGTTTGCCGAACACGATCCGATGGGACGCACGGATTTAGCCAGCGTGTTGTACGATGCTCTCGATAACTATTTTCAGCGCAAAGAAAGAGGCGAAGCCAAACCGAATGGGGAAACCATTATTGTGATTACTGACGGCGAACCAAACGCCCGTAGTCCGGTGATGCGCTTGATTATTGAAGCTTCTCGCAAAATCGATCGCGATGAGGAGATTGGTATTTCTTTGATTCAGGTGGGGAATGACAGACTCGCAACTCGCTTTCTCAAAGCCCTCGACGATCAACTGGAAGAAGCGGGGGCAAAATTCGATATCGTTGATACAGTGACGATTGAAGATATGGAAAATATGACCTTAACTGAGGTCTTGTTGAATGCTGTAATTGATTAAAGTTAGTCTATGTTAGATTTTCTCAATCCCGTTTTAGGGCGTTCTTCGGCAAAAAATCGAGCTAATGTCGAGATTTATACTTGGCAGTTGTGTCCTTACTGCATCCGGGCTAAGTTGCTGTTGTGGTGGAAAGGGGTGGACTTTACCGAGTACAAAATCGACGGTAACGAAGCCGCCAGGAGTAAAATGGCGGAACGTGCTAATGGGGGGCGTTCTGTGCCGCAAATCTTTGTTAATGACCGTCATATCGGCGGTTGTGACGATTTGTATGCTTTGGATGGCCGAGGAGAACTCGATCCCTTATTAGCGCAATCGGCGACAACGTGAACTTTTTGGCTTTAGATGAAAGGGCGATCGCGTCTCATCGGGTGTGGATGCAACGAGCGATCGCGATCGCCCAAACTGCCGGGGAAGCGGGGGATGTACCCGTAGGGGCAGTAATTGTGGATGCTCGCAATACTCTGATTGCTGAAGCGGCTAATCGTAAAGAACGCGATCGCGATCCTACCGCTCATGCCGAAATTTTAGCCTTACGCAGTGCCAGCCAAAATCTCAATACCTGGCATCTCAATACCTGCACTCTCTACGTCACCCTCGAACCTTGTCCGATGTGTGCGGGGGCAATTCTGCACGCTCGTTTGGGATTGTTGGTTTATGGGGCAGATGACCCGAAAACGGGCGTAATTCGGACAATGGATAATTTTGGCGATCGCGCTTTCTCGAATCACCGTCTTCCTGTCCTCGCGGGGATTTGCGAAGCGGATTGTCGTCATTTACTCCAAACTTGGTTTCAGCAGTATCGTTGAAGGGATCGAACATTTTTTCAACTGGATTTTACTCAAGCAGCTATTCAAAAATATCAATTGCTTTTGATTGTTTACGATCCTGTCAGGGAGATTATTACGCAATGGAGAAAGTAGAACAGTATCGAACTGCGATCCAAGACCTCCTGACACACTATGCTAGTCGGGAATATTATCTACCCAATCCTGAAATTGAAACGCAGCTTATTTTTGATACCCAACGGGATCATTATCAATGGATGGATGTGGGTTGGCAAGAGTTAAATCGGGTTTATCGCTCGATTGTTCATTTTGATATTAAAGATGGCAAAATTTGGTTGCAACAAAATCTGACGGAGTGGAATCCGGCTGAAGATTTGGTTGCGATGGGAATTCCTCGCGAGGATATTGTTCTGGGCTTGCATCCTCCCTATAAGCGTCCTTATACGGATTACGGTGTCGCTTAGACTGGGAAAGATAAAGCCTCCCTGCAACGCTAAGATAAGGAGACACAGCAGTTGGGAGGCGTATGACCACAAAAACGGTATGGTTGACAGTGAAGCGAGTCATTTTGGTAATACTGACGATTTTGGTGAGTATTACGGTGTTGTCTTCGCTGTTGAGTAATCTTAATCAACCCCAAGTCCAGAGTCGCTTGGAGTTATATCAAACTAATATAGTTTTGCAAGCTAGTGCTTTACCGCAAGAGGAAAATCCCGCGAAAGAGACGTTTTTGGGGGAAAAGCCCTTTGAAAATGCTCAAAAGCAATATGAGGAAGCGGTTGAAGCCGAACAAAAGAATTTAAAACAATTAGAAACGCAACTGGCTGAGTTGGAACAACAAACCAGTCTCGAAGCAGCAAGTGAGTTGGGGGTAACGGTTGCTAATCCGCAGCAAGCGGAAACCCTCAAAGCTGCGATCGCGCGATCGCAAGAATTACTAACTCGCTATGATGTACTTCTGGGTTTACTCCAAGCCCAACAAGACCGTATCCCGGTAGCGCAACAGTTGTGGCAAGATGCGGTGGATTCGGAGGTTGCGGATAATAGAAATACTGCCGCAATTTTACAGGGAATTTGGCGATCGCCCCCCAGGGTAGAAGAAACGGCTGAGACTATCCTGGATACTAATTTAGAAGGGTGGTTTCGCGATCGCGCTTTGGCTCGTCTCTACACCGTGCAAAATCGCCAAGCTGCCTTAGAACAACTCCAAACTCAACAACAACAGCAAGCCGAAGCTGCCTTTATTAAATTAGCAATTATTGGCGGTATTCCCGCTTTAGGCGGTGCAATTGGTGTAGGGTTACTAATTTTTATTATTATTCAAGGAGTTTTGAAAAAAGAAAAGTCCTTGATTGCCCGTAACGCCGATTTAACTTGGGATGTACCGTGGGACGCAGAAATTATCTGGCAAGTTTTGATTGTGGGCTTTTTCTTCGTCAGTCAAATCTTTTTGCCTTTATTTTTCTTGCTTTTAGCGCGATTGATCGGTCTAGATACCAGTAGCTTTGATTTACGCCAACAAGTCATTTTTATTCTGATTAGCTATTTGTCGATGGCAGGATTGGGCTTATTGGTGTTGTACATTTCTCTCAAACCTTATAAGCCTTTACCGCAGTTGTGGTTTAACTTCAAGCTATTCGATAACTGGTTGTGGTGGGGAATTGGCGGTTATTTGGTGGCTGTACCGTTGGTGGTAATTGTCTCGATTCTCAATCAGCAAATTTGGCAAGGACAAGGAGGCAGTAATCCCATTTTGTTTTTAGCGTTACAAGCCCAAGATACCTTAGCTCTAGCCATCTTTTTTACCACCGCATCCATCGCTGCCCCCATTTTTGAGGAAATTATCTTTCGCGGCTTTTTATTGCCCTCCCTGACTCGTTATTTGCCGGTGTGGGGCGCAATTTTACTGAGTAGTGTCATTTTCGCGATCGCCCACCTCAGTCCTTCCGAGATTTTACCCCTTACCGTGTTAGGAATTGTCTTGGGAACAACTTACACGCGATCGCGCAATCTTTTGTCTTCGATGCTATTACACAGTTTGTGGAATAGCGGCACATTGTTGAGTTTATTTATTTTAGGCAGTCGGTAGCTTTTTCAGTTATCAGTCATCAGTTTCTTTACTCCCCCCGACTGCCGATTGCCGATTGCCGACTGCCCTTTAATCGCTGTTAACTGAAAACAAACCCCTCTCCCAAGGGAGAAGGGCTTATTTTTAGGCAATATTGGGAGGAATTATACCTCTGCGCCAGATTGCGGTTCGCTACCGGAATCGGTGACAACATTCCGCAAGAAGGTGATTTGTTGCTCGAATTCCATAGATTCCAAAGTACCTAATAACTGACTGCCGGATTCGGGGAAATCGTAGTCTTCGGGAACGGGGACAATTTCTTCAGTTTCCATACCTTGGGCTAAACGATACCAGAAAAGCAGTTTGGTATTATCGCTTAAAGAACCATATTCGCGGGAAAGTTGGGTATTTTGCCCTTGAAGTAGGTTGCGTTGTACGTCTAGCTGCTCTTCGTGAGACAACTCTTTGACTTGGTTGTATAGTCCTTCGGCAATGTCAGCTCCAGCGCTACCGGGGGCGGCGGGGGTGATGCTGCTGCCCATTTTTTCGTAGGCAAACCAAAGCAAAGCGAGTTGGGTGTCGATGTCTAAGCTTTTGAAGCTTTCGACAGCTTTGTTGGCATCCATTTGTGTATTGGTAAAAGTCATAAATGTATTTTTTTCCTATTTGATTGACAAAACACAAGACAAGGGCTTAAAAAAAGTTATGTCGAGATAACTAATGTTTTTTAAGCTAAATCTTGATGATTTTTCTATGATTGCGAGTTCAGAATGTAAGCAAAGTTACATATCCGACTGTTTTGAGATTAATGGCGATCGCCCTTTGACTTCACCTGTACAAAGTTAGAGATTGAAAAATCCTGTCTCTACATTAAGTTTTACTAAGCTCGCGATCGCGCTTCCCTCTCAGCCCTGGCAAAGGTCAGTCAAAATCCACCGTAAGGTATATGGGATGTTAGACATTGGTCATCTTCTCTGGGCGCACCCATTCGTCAAACTGTTCGCCCGTGAGTAAGCCTAACTCGATCCCGGCTTGGCGGAGGGTTGTGCCTTCGGTGTGGGCTTTTTTGGCGACTTTGGCGGCGTTGTCGTAGCCAATATGAGGATTGAGGGCAGTAACCAGCATCAGGGAATTATTGAGAAACTCCTCGATTTGGGGGCGATTGGCGGCTAAACCGACGACGAGATGCTCGCTAAAAGATTCGCAAGCATCGGACAATAAGCGAATCGAATTGAGTAAGTTAAAAATCATCATCGGTTTGAAGACATTTAACTCAAAATTCCCCTGCGTCCCGGCAATCCCAATGGCGGCATCATTGCCCAAAACCTGAACGCATACCATCGTCATGGCTTCGCATTGAGTGGGGTTGACTTTCCCTGGCATAATCGACGAACCGGGTTCGTTGGCGGGAAGTTGGAGTTCTCCTAAGCCGCAACGAGGGCCTGAACCCAACCAGCGCAAATCATTGGCAATTTTCATCAGGGAACAAGCGAGGGTTTTGAGCGTACCACTAGCCATTACAATGGCATCGTGGGCGGCGAGGGCGGCAAATTTGTTCTCGGCGCTGACAAAGGGAAGCCCCGTTAAATCGGTAATTTGGGCGGCGACTCTCTCGCTAAATTCCGGGTGAGCATTCAAACCTGTTCCTACTGCCGTCCCGCCAATCGCTAATTCAGATAAATCGGGTAAAATTCCCTTGATACCTGCTACATTTTTATGCAACTGCGCCACATAGCCGGAAAATTCTTGCCCCAAGGTCAATGGGACTGCATCCATGAGATGGGTGCGACCAATTTTGACGATATCTTGAAACTCTTGCTGCTTGCTTTCTAGGGCGTTGCTGAGTTGAGTCACCATCGGCAGCAATCTCTGCTGAATTTGCTCGACAGCAGCAATGTGCATGGCGGTGGGAAAGGTGTCGTTGGAGGATTGGGACATATTGACATGATCGTTGGGGTGAATAGGGGTTTTGCTACCCATTTTCCCGCCCGCAATCTCGATGGCGCGATTGGCGATGACTTCGTTGGCGTTCATGTTGGTTTGAGTGCCGCTTCCGGTTTGCCAAATCCGCAGGGGGAAGTGGTCGTTGAGTTTGCCGGAAATGACTTCTTCGGCGGCTTGGACGATGAGTTGAGCTTTGTCGGGGGGGAGTTTGCCCAAATCGCTGTTAACTCTAGCGGCGGCTTTTTTGAGGATACCGAAGGCGCGGATCATTTCGGGGGGCATGGTATCGTTGCCAATATCGAAGTAGAGTAGCGATCGCTGAGTTTGTGCGCCCCAATAGCGATCGCATTCTACCGCGATCGCGCCCATGCTGTCGGTTTCTGTACGAGTGGTCATTTTTTTCTCCTGGCTGGCATCTTTTTTATTGTCGATGCTGAGGGGACATTTCACAGCAGGGTTAGGGAATGACAGAAAATCTAGATTTGCTGACAGATTGGGGGCAGGGCGATCGCGATTGGTAAATCCGCTATTTTGTCAACAGATGTAAGCAAAATTTATTATAATAATTAACATAGCTTAATATTTCCTCACAATCATAGTCATGCAAACAATAAAATACGAAACTTTTTGGCGGCGTAGCGCGACATTTCTCGCCGTGGCAATCCTCACATTCGCGCTTTTAGCCGCACCGAACAGGCATTTTACTCGCTTATTACTACGAACCCACCGCAGGCGGCGCTTATCAGTCCCTCAGCCGGATTAACGACACCGTAGCTTACGGTTGGTTGATTCGCAGCGTCCACAATGTCGCGGGTAACGGCATTATCGTCGCGGCTTTAGTACAAATTATCGTCCTGTTTTTGGGCAGACAGTTACGCCCCAGTTGGTTTGTGGGTTGGGTTAGCGGCGTTTTACTCGCCCTCAATGTCATTGGTTTGGGTTGGACAGCGATGATCCTCAATTGGAGTCAAGAGGGCTTTTGGCGGCTCAAAATTGAACTGGCTACCCTGCAATCAATTCCTTTAGTTGGTAACACCATTCGCGATATTCTCACCGGCGGCGGCGGTATTAATAGCGATACAGTGATGCACTTTTATACCCTCCACAGTTATGTGTTATCTCTGGGTGCAGTACTGTTATCGGTAGTACATTTGGGTAGTTTAATTATCCACCAAGCGCGATCGCCGTCGTCAACTGGTAGAACAATTAGAACGTCTTGTTATTACCCCAGAGTCAGACACCCAAGAAACCGAAAAAGTGGCGAAATAATTTTGAATTTAAATTTGGCAACTGTTAGGAGGTGAAAGCCTCCTTTTTTTGAGTAAAGTTTGGATTATGAGCAACTCAAAGTAGACAAATTTTAAAACTGTCCTTTTGCTACAACACATTTAAAAATTTGCGAAATTTTCTCGCTGCCACTGTATAGCTAATACAGAAAAGGATTCGCTGATTTAGCTGCCAATAAATAATAATTCAAAGACTGCCGCGACGCTGTGACAGTCTTAAAAGTTTCTATATTTTGGATGAATCTTTCCGATAGTTCGTGCGTCACAGAGAAATACGAACCTAAGCGCGAAGTTAGCGACTGTTAAGTTTAACTTCGTCGGCTGGCAAGACCTAAGCGAATCCCAAAAATATCATGCGACTTCCCTGGCTTTTTCTCAGCGCAACCGGTGCGTTAGTTTCTGCTGTTACTGCATCTCCGGTAGAAGCAGCAAACTTGATGAGTTGGCAATTTGATGCGTCTCAGAATAAACTCACCTTCACCACCGACGCAGCCGTACAACCCACCGCTCAAATTATCCCCAATCCCAATCGAGTTGTGATTGATTTGCCCGGAGTGCGGCTTGGGGGGGCAACCATGCGCGATAATTTTGGGGGGGCAATTGCCAGTGCGAGGGCAGGACAAGTTGATGCGAATACGACTCGCTTGGTCATCGAGTTAGCTCAAGGTTACACCATTGACTCTCAGAAGGTGCAAATCGTTGGGGTGAATCCGACGCAATGGTCTGTACAATTGCCCACACCGCAGCGTGTCAGTCAGACTGGGGGCAATGTTGCGATACCAACGACTCCGAATAATCAAACCTATAACCCTAACTTTCAGATTACCAGCAGTGGTTTTTATGTACGTTTGGACGATTCGACGAGCGAGATCGTTAATATTCAACGTAGTGGCGATCGCAAAACCATCAATATTGACCTCCCCGATGTCAAACTGCCCAACTCTCTCACCGGACGAGTATTGCCCGTCAGTCGCTACGGCGTGAGTCAGGTGCAATTTTCTCAAACAGGCAGTTCCGGAGCGCGTTTGACCCTTTCTGTGGACGCTGCCAGCCCCGATTGGCAAGCTTCCGTCAGTCGTTTGGGAGGTGTCGTTTTAATGCCGCGCGGTGGCTTATATGCGATTAACAATATCCCCACCCCCGAACCCGCAACTCCTGTCATTGCAACGCCGACGCAGCCTGTAGTTTCGCTTCCCGTACCGCAACCGTCGAATCCCGCACCACCACCGCCTCCGGTAACTCGTCCCACACCACCCCCCAGTCGCCCGAATCCTACCCCAACACCGCCTCCTGCCACGAAGCCTTCCCCTTCTTTACCTCAGATTAATAATAGTCGCATTGTGGTCACGATTGACCCCGGTCATGGTGGTCAAGACCCTGGCGCTGTGGGGATTGGCGGTTTGAAAGAAACAGATGTGGTGTTACCCATTTCCTTGGAAGTGGCTCGCATCCTAGAACGTCAGGGCGTTGGGGTACAATTAACGCGGAGTAGCGATCGCTTTGTCTCACTTTCAGGACGTACCGCGATGGCAAATCGGGCAGATACAGACTTATTTGTGAGTATTCACGCCAATGCAGTTGCGAATCGTTCCAGTGTGAATGGTACAGAAACCTTTTATTTTTCAAGTGGTCGCGGTTTAGCCCAAAGTATCCAAGAAAGTGTCATTCGTCGCACAAAAATGTATAATCGCGGTGTCAAACAAGCCCGGTTTTATGTGTTGCGAAATACGGCAATGCCAGCCGCATTAGTTGAAGTCGGTTTTGTGACGGGAAATTCCGATGCGACGAAGTTATCGAATCCAGCGTTTCGCGATGATATGGCGGAGGCGATCGCGGAGGGAATCCTCAACTATATTAAACGTAATTATTAAGTTAAGCGTTTTTTTCCTCACACCATATTAAAATTAAAAGAGAGGTACAATGACAACAGTTATGACCTCTCTTTTTTTATCGGTTATTAGGAATTAGTAAAATTGGTAATTGGTAATTGGTAATTGGTAATTGGTAATTGGTAATTGGTAATTAATAAAAATGGCAAGGGGCGATCAAATTTATGTCTATCGCGAGTTTTTGAACTTGCAGGGATTCTACGAACATCACGGCATTGATTGTGGTGATGATACGGTGATTCATTATCGCAAAGTGGGTACAGCCGAAGTACAGCGCACCTCTTGGGAAAGTTTTACTTTAGGAAATACCGTTCATTTGCGACAATACCCTCACAGTTTCGTGGCTGATGTGGTAGTCAGTCGCGCTGAAAGTCGCTTAGGAGAACAACAATATAATTTACTATTTAACAACTGCGAACACTTTGCCACTTGGTGTAAAATTGGCATCAGTCAAAGCAACCAAATTATCGATTTTGCCCCCGTATTACGTCATATCAAAACCGATGAATGGTACGAACCGATACACGAGGCAATTTCCGCAACCGATCCTAATAATGCTCAACAAACCCTCAACCAAGCTTTGGCTGATATTAAAGTCGTTTGGGATGATGTTCAGCCTCGGTATAAAGAAGCCTTAGCCGAACAAAACACCTGGCAAAATGTCGCCAAGGAAGCCCTCAAACGCGATCGCGAAGATTTAGCTAAAGCCGCTTTATCCCGTAAGCTAGAATACCGTAAAAAAGCTGAGGAGTTAGAACAATATTTAGAAAAGTTGGCAATGATGACCGAGAATTTATTACGAAATCGTCAGAATCTTTAGTCCTATTTCTTGATTTTAAAGCGGTTACTTCTCAGTAGAGTCATTACCCACTATTTTACAATCTCCTCTTTATAAACCTCATTACTTCACTAAACCGTGGTGAGTCCATCATGATGCTAACTATAGTATGTAGACCTAAAGTTAGCATTGGCATAGCTTGAATTAAATAGATCAAAAACATAATTTAACTCAATTAGCCGTGAAAAAAGAAAGGCTAATAAAATTTGGGAGCAAAGTCAGAGAAATTAGGCTAAAAAAAGGTCTTTCTCAAGAAGAACTTGCCGAAAAAGCTAATGTTCACAGAACTTATATCGGTATGATTGAGCGTGCAGAGAAAAATATAACTCTACTTAATATTGAGAAAATAGCTGTGGCTCTAGATGTGAGTATTGTCGAACTTTTTATTGATTAATTTCTTGATTCTCTATCTCAAAATCAGAATTTGCTCGTAAGAAAGATGAAACCAGACCTAGATTTTATAACTATCGACAATAACAGAAAGCTTATAGAGCAGCTTTTACGTGAATTAGTTTTAGAGCCTAGAATCAACGCTTTAAAATGGTCTGGTATAACTCACCAAAGTCCTAACATTAAAATTGGTTATCCTGGACAACATTTAGCATCTTTAGTCACCGGAGTAAAAGGGAGCAAAACTGCTGCTAGAGGAGATGATTTAGAAGATGGTACTGAAGTTAAATCTTGCTCTAGAATCGATCAGATGGATCGATGTAAAGATTGTAAAGCTCCAGTAGCTCGCACTGAAAAAGTTTGCTCGGATTGTGGTTCGTCGAAGATTCAAAGAAAAGACGATTCTAAGTGGTTATTTGCTATTAAAAGTGAAAATGATTTAAAACTTTTGACGCAGGATGTTCCGCGCATTTTATTAATTTTAGGTGATTATCCGCAGTTTAAAGCAGAAGAATATGATACCATCAGATTTCAGTGTTTTGAAATTTGGATGAATAGCGATCGCTATCAAAAATTCAAAAACATAATGAATAATTATTACCACAATATTTATTTAGTTAACAAAGCTAGTAATTCCAAAAAAACACCTGCTCCGAAAAACTTTTGGCCTTACAGATATGAATTTTATCTTTGTAACCCTATATTAACGTTTTCTTGCATAGCGACTGAAGCATCAACACATCCAAATATAAATATCGATCGCTACATTGAGCCTAGTGCAAATAGACGTGAAATAGAGTCTATTTTGATGCCTAAATATCTTTTGAAGCCAGCAGAAAAAGAATTATTGAAAGAGCATTTTGGCTTTAAAAGCGATCTAGAGATTCCAGAATGGATTAACGAATCAGAAAGAGAAATTTTGCCGCTAAGGGAAACGAAAAGCGGTTTTGCTCCTAAAATTCCCTATTCTCGAAAATCTGTCAAGAAAAGGAGAAAGAAAGGCAAATAAACTCAATCATTTCAAATCGAGTGAAAGCTGCTGAGATTTTTTTTGATTAATAGTTTTGCATAAACTGGGTGTATATTCACCAATTCTTTCCTGAATAACATTAATATATTTTTCTTCTTTTTCAATGCCAATATAATTGCGATTAAGATTTAAACAAGCCAGTGCTGTCGTTCCCGATCCCATAAAAGGGTCTAATACTACCATGTGTTCGCGACTGCTTGCTTTAATAATTCTTTCCATTAGTTGAACAGGTTTTTGAGTAGGATGATATCGCTTTTCTTTATAAAAATCAATATCACTCCAAACGTTAGTAATACCCATTTCAATATTAAAAGTAGGTGCTATATCTTCGTAAGCATAATCAAAATCTAGTATTTTTTGTAATTTTGCCCACATTTCTTGAGTTGGAACTTGAGCTAAAATATTATTTCCTGTATAAAGAGACCACATTCCACCACCATTAGACTTTACACCTAATTTCTCATTAATTTCTAAAGCTTTTAAACCCATAGCTTTTTGTCTTTTTTTAAGAAGCTTTTTAATAAAAGAGCGACTATCGTAAATAAAAAATAATAAATTTTCTGTAACATTAGGAAATAGTTTATATCCTTTTGTAGCCCGTCCTCCTATCGCTCGGATTCCTTTATCTATAATAATTTGCTGTCTAAAATCAAATCCTAACTTTTTCAAAGGTTCATATAAATAAAATAAATTTCTTAAGTAACCAAATAAATACAGACTTCCCGATCGTTTAATGACTCTTTCTATTTCAGGAAACCATTTCAAACACCATTCAAGATAATCTTCTTCAGTACGCCATTGATAATCCCATTTCTGTTGAACTACTTTCCAGTATGGGGGATCGAGAATCACTAAATCTATACTTCTATCTGGAATTGTTTGTAAAACTTTTAGGCAATCATCATGGATAATTTGGTTGAGATAATCCATTTTAGAAAACGATATTTTGATAATGTTTTTTATTACGCGATCGCGCTAGTACCGTAACCTTTCCCTAACGATGAGGAGAACGATAAAATGGCTTTTTCACCACTGTTGCAGGGTGAGTTTTGCCGCGAATTTCGATATCTAGAACTTGACCCACGCGACTTAATGATGTAGGAACATAAGCGAGGGCGATCGCGTTCCCCAGAGTTGGCGATATCGTACCGCTAGTCACCTCTCCGACAACTTCCCCATTGAAGAGGACAGGATAGCCGTGACGGGCAATATAACGCCCTTCCATCTGGATTCCTACCAACTTCCGTTGTACCCCTTCAGCTTTTTGTTGCACCAGCACCTCGCGACCGTTAAAATGATCCTGGCGATCGAGATGCACTAACCAACCCAAACCCGCTTCTAGGGGAGTCGTTTCTTCTGTGATATCCTGACCGTAAAGTGCCAAAGCCGCTTCCAGACGTAGGGTATCTCTTGCCCCCAAGCCGCAAGGAGTCACATCTGCATCCATCAAGGATTGCCACATTTGTTTTCCCGTCTCTGGGTCAACCATAATCTCGAAACCATCTTCTCCCGTGTAGCCTGTACGGGCGATAAATGCCGGAGAATCGAGTAAAGTCACATCAGCATGACTAAAAAAGCCTAATTTGCTTAAATTTTCCTTGACAAAAGGCGCGAGGGCTGCTTCAGCATGAGGCCCTTGTAAAGCAATCAACACTTTATCATCAGACCAATCTGCAAGTTCTATCCCCGTATCTTTAATTGCTGCTTCTATCCAGGCTTTATCTTTCGCTTTCGTCGCCGCATTGACAATGGTAAAGACGTTTTCTTCTCCCCGGTCATCCACGCCCCGATCGTAGATAATCAGATCGTCGATAATCCCACCTTGCTCATTCAACAATACCGTGTATTGCGCTTTTCCCGGCTCTAGCCGTCCTAAATCCGTGGGAACGAGGTTTTGTAAAGTCGCCAGTAAATCTTTCCCTTTCAAGGCAAATTTACCCATGTGAGAAATATCGAACATCCCTACCGAGGTTCTCACCGCTTCGTGTTCTTGTTTCAAGCCACCAAACTGTACGGGCATTTTCCAACCCGCAAAAGGTGTAAAACGGGCTTTTTGGGCTGCGAGAAGCTCATACAGAGCGGTTTGCTTAAGGGTTTCGGAGGATTCAGGAGTCGCCACGATCGATTTTTGAAGCTTATCGAGTTGAACGATCTCAATCCTACAGCAATTATCGGGCAGTGCCTAACAACGTTACGCCCTTAGAGGATTTCAGGTTGCCGCGTCATCTATGATTGAGTATCGGGATATAATTTCAGGATTTCTTGGGCTGCCCGCAAGCCCGATAAATAAGCACCGTGAGCCGTCCCGAAATAGTCTTGATGAGATGCTTCCCCCGCAAAAAATAAGGTCTTTTCGAGTGGTGCAGCAAGCTCTTGGCGCATCTTTGGTACTGCACCCACCCGATTATAGGAATACGAACCCAACGAAAACGGATCGGTTGCCCAACGGGTAATTTGATAGTCAATCGGTTCGGGGATGTTGACTCCATAGATTGTCTTTAAGGTTTGCATGGCACTCGCTACGATTTGTTCATTTGACCATGCTTCAATCGCTCTCCCCCAATCGGCAGCATTAAATCCTAGCAATACAGGTAGATTGGCGGCTTGCTTGAAACTGACCCACTCTGTCCATTCACCATGTTTTGCTGAAATATATTCCAACCAATCCACATCAGCATCCCAAAAAACATCGGCGAATCGAAGATAGCATTTGTTCAAGACACCCATACCCAGTTTCGCGATCGCGTCCTGCTTACTGCGGGGTAATTTAGGAGAAAAACGAACAGTGTTAGCCTGTAAAACCCCCAGTGGTAAAGTTACTACAACACAATCGGCACTAAACTCGGTTTTTTGGGTAATGACTCGAACAGGCGATCGCTGCCATTGAATCTCTTTGACCACCTGACCCAATTCAATCTGCAATCCTTGTGCGAGTAATTCTGGGATGACTTGAAATCCACGAGCGAATAGAACATCATCACCCTCAAATTCGCGATCGCTGTCGTACCAATGTGCGGAAAGCCTTTCAACACTTCCCGAATACTCATGTTCGATCGCACCATTCAATATAAAATTGATAAATCGGTAATCTTGCGAAGCTTCGTCAAACTGCTTGATTAACGGTGTAATGACTTGCCGAATCGAAGCGTCAGTATCCCCATCCTGTGCTTGTTCTAAAGCCCTGAATACTTGCGCCCTCAAATCTGACATACGGGCTTCTTCTGCCTCAGAAAGAAGCTGTCCTGATGTGTTGTATATGACTGCCCTGTTGTAACTCGTTGTCAGCCGAGGGGCGTTGATTTGTGCTGCCAAATCTGTGAGGGGATTGCCCTGGGGTCCATGTATCCATGTTGCGCCCAAATCTAAGGGCATATTAGCCCACTGGGTACTCGTCCAAATTCGACCACCAATCCGCTCGCGGGCTTCGACAATAATAACGTCATGTCCTCGCCTGTGCAATTCCTGAGCAGCAGCAAGGCCGGATAAACCAGCGCCGATTACCACGATACGCTTCTGATTAAATGTTACCGAGTCTTCACCACAGGCGCTATGGACGGATACCATCAGCGCCAACCCACCTATTTTCAGGAAATTTCGCCTACGCATCCATAGTCATCTCCAACCGGGTTGTTAGATATAAGCCTTATTATTCGATAACACATCCTAACCACTACACGGATACTCTAGGGGCGCGATCGCTACGAACTTATTGAAGACGATTTAGCGCAAAGCACTTCTAACCTCGCGTCTCCTGAAGAAATGGCGGAATTTCGCAACGATCTGCAACGCTTTCAAGAACAATTAGAATCCCTAAGCGATCGCGTAGAGACAACTGAATAAAAAGAACTAATATTAATTAGAAATCAAGTCAATCTCTGTACAAAATTAGCTGGGCAAAACTTGTAAAAATTACAGTTATAAAATGCAATTTCAGAAAAGATTTTGCAACTGGGATATCCCAAAGCCCAGAAACTTATAAACTGGTTTGCAAGATTGTAGCAAATTAAACTGCAATACAGAACCCCGAATTCACCCTAGAGTGGGCTTCTATGGTATATGCTGAATATGCCACGATTGGTGAAAAAACAGCATGATCGGCACGACCCTACGGCAACGCTACAAAATTACTCAACGCTTGGGAAAAGGCGGTTTTGGCGAGACTTTTCTGGCAGAAGACTTAGATATTCCCACCGTGCCGAAACCGAGTCGGGTGGTCAAGCGCCTCAAACCCCAGCAACAACACGCTGCTATTGAACGCTTATTTGAGCAAGAAGGTCAAGTTTTATATAAGCTCGGAAAACACGACCAAATTCCCCAATTGTTTGCCTATTTTGAGGAGCAAGGACAGTTTTTCCTCATTCAAGAATACATAGAAGGACACGATTTAGAAAGCGAGATTCAACCGAGTCAACCGTGGACAGAAGCCCTCGTCATTCAGTTCCTCCAAGAAATGCTAGAAATCCTGACTTTTGTCCACAGCCACAACATCATTCACCGCGATATCAAACCTGCTAACATTATGCGCCGTCAGCGAGATCGGAAGTTGGTTTTGATTGACTTTGGTATCGTCAAAGAACTCAGTAAAACTAAGGTCAATGCTAAAGGTCAAACCGTAGCTTCGATGGCGATTGGTACGCCAGGATATATGGCCAGCGAACAAGCGATTGGTAAGCCAAAATTTAGTAGTGATGTTTATGCGGTGGGTAGAACGGCGATTGAACTATTAACCGGAGTTCGCCCGGACAACCTCCTCGAAGATGCTCAAGGAGAGATTGTTTGGCGCAATCGAGCCAATGTGAGTCAGCCTTTAGCTGATGTTTTGAGCAAGATGGTGCGCTATCACTTCAGAGAGCGGTATATCAACGCGACAGAGGCGTTGCAAGCCTTAGCCAAAATTGACCCTGGGACTGCCTCACCGCCTCTACCGCCTCCCCAACCGCCGCAACAGCCCACACCAACTCCCCACACGCAACAACAGCCCACACCCACCCCCAACACGCAACAACAGCCCACAC
>JAWQFT010000038.1:0-15317 GCA_035968055.1 Jaaginema sp. PMC 1080.18
GAGGGGGAAGAGGGGGAAGAGGGGGAAGAGTGGGGAGGAGTGGGAAGTAATTAGAATTGTGACGAACAACCAACAACCAACAACTAACAACCAATAACCAATAACCAACCTAGATTAAAATTGGCTAAACTCTAAAGTTGCTGTTTCAATCTCGATCATGTCCGATTCTCAAGCGATTAGTGCGGCGGTTGCTAAACTCTACAATACTTACCCATTTCCCCCTGACCCTCTCAGCGACCAATTGCCACCAGGCTATAACTGGCGCTGGCATTGGCAAGCGGCTTACGCTTTTTGTACGAATCGCAAGCCGGAAACTTCCCAGATTCGGATTTTGGATGCGGGGTGTGGGACGGGTTCGGGAACGGATTATTTGATTCACCTCAACCCGGAAGCGGAGGTGGTAGCGATTGACCTCAGCGAGAAGGCTTTGGCAGTGGCCAAAGAACGTTGCGAGCGTTCGGGAAGTTTGGCGAGTCACAAACCCCCAGTGATGTTTCGGGCAATGCCGTTGCAGCAAGCGTCGGAGTTGCCGGGGGAGTTCGATTTGATTAATTGCGTGGGGGTGTTACACCATCTCCCCGATCCGATCGCGGGGATGCAGGCGATCGCGTCTAAACTTGCTCCTGGGGGTTTGCTGCATATTTTTGTGTACGCGGAGTTGGGACGTTGGGAGATTCGCTTGATGCAAGAGGCGATCGCGTTACTCCAAGGTTCTCAACAAGGGGATTATCAGGATGGGGTCAAAGTCGGCCGGGCTTTGTTTGCGGCGTTACCGGACGATAATCGCTTGGTACAGCAAGAAAAACAGCGCTGGTCGATGGAAAATCACCGGGATGAGGCTTTTGCCGATATGTACGTCCATCCCCAGGAAATTGATTACAATATCAGAACTTTGTTTGAGTTAATCGACGCTTCGGGCTTAGATTTTGTGGGCTTTTCTAATCCCCAGTTTTGGCAGCTAGAACGGTTGCTGGGAGATAATGCGGATTTATTGGCGAGGGCGCAGGATTTGGGCGATCGCGATCGTTTCCGCACCATTGAACTCCTCGACCCCAGTTTGACTCACTACGAGTTTTTCTTAGCTCGCCCTCCCTTCGCGATCGCTGATTGGTCGGACGACGAAACATTATTAAAAGCTATTCCCCAACTCAGCCCCTGCGTGGAAGGCTGGCCGAGTCGCACCCTGTTTGACTTCAATTATCAAATTGTGAACTTATCTGAAGCCGAATTTGCTTTTCTACAACTTTGTGCTACAAATCAAACACCCCCAGCCAGCATTAAGGATTTATTAGCCGATTTAGCCCTCGATCTTGAGGGAGTGCGATCGCTACAACAAAGACAACTTATCTTACTCACCCCCAGTTAGAAAGCCCTAATTTTATTTAGAACTTTTTAAGAATTGTGCTGATGCCATGATATTATTGCTTCTGGCTTAAATGTTTTTAAGCCTGCTGTTTGGATGGGCCATCGTAAGCGCAAAACTGTGAATCCACCTAACTCTCCTCTCGAAGCCGAAAACCAAGCATCCGAAGCCACTGAAGCTCAACCCAGCGATGCCAACAACTCAATGGGTGAATATTATCAACTCAAGCAAACCTTGTTGCTGGGAACTCTCGGCCTTGCTGGGATTATCTTTATCTCGGTGTGGTTGACATATTCCCTCAATACGGCTCTAAATTACCTTTTAGGAGCTTGTTTTGGCTTAGTGTATTTGAGAATGCTGGCCAAAGAAGTCGAGCGGTTAGGCGTACAAAAAAGCCGACCGGGTTCAACACGCTTAGGGCTGTTAGTCGGCCTAATTATTGTTGCCACTCAATGGCATCAATTACACATTTTGCCCGTTTTTCTGGGGTTTTTAACTTACAAAGCCGCCATTGTTATTTATGTGCTGCAAACCACGTTGTTAACCCCACAAAAATAATGAAAAGCGCATCCAATCCCACAAGAAATAAAATCCTTAATTGGAAGTTTTTAGGATATTTGGGGAAATATCACAAACATGGAAGTTCTCAATAGTTTATTTGGTTTAAATACTTTTCCCCTAGCAGAGTTAGAAGTTGGCAAACACTTTTACTGGGAAATTGGCAATTATCAAGTCCACGGCCAGGTATTCCTTGCCTCCTGGGTAGTAATCGCCATTCTCGTTCTTGCCTCCCTCTTAGCAACGCGGAATATTCAACGAATTCCGAGTGGAATGCAAAACTTCATGGAATACGTTTTGGATTTTCTGCGGGGTTTAGCCAAAGACCAAATTGGCGAAAAAGATTATCGCCAGTGGGTTCCTTTTGTAGGGACTTTATTTTTGTTCATTTTTGTGTCAAATTGGTCTGGGGCGTTAGTGCCTTGGCGATTGATTGAAATTCCCGACAGCGAATTAGCAGCGCCGACCAACGACATCAATACAACCGTGGCTTTGGCCTTACTCACCTCCATTGCTTACTTCTTTGCGGGGCTTCGTAAAAAAGGTTTAGGTTACTTCGCAGGGTATGCCGAACCCACACCAATTATGGTGCCGTTCAAAATCCTCGAAGATTTCACCAAGCCCCTCTCTCTCAGTTTCCGTCTCTTCGGTAACATCCTGGCTGACGAGTTAGTTGTAGCGGTGTTGGTGTTGCTTGTTCCCTTGTTCGTCCCACTCCCTTTGATGGTGTTGGGTCTGTTTCTGAGTGCCATTCAAGCCTTGATTTTTGCGACCTTAGCCGCTTCCTATATCGGCGAAGCCCTCGAAGAACACGGCCACGAATAACAGCTTAGGGGAATCCAATCATCGAGTTCTCGATGAGTCGCTGCGGCGGCATTAGTCCAAAACTTCCCGCCTTCGGGAAAAGATAACTTCAAAGATCGTTTTTGTTTTTTAGTTAACTCACAAAGGAAAAGAAAATCATGAATCCGACAATTGCTGCTGCTTCCGTTATCGCTGCTGCCTTAGCCGTTGGTTTAGGTGCGATTGGCCCTGGTATTGGTCAAGGTAACGCCGCCGGTCAAGCAGTAGAAGGGATTGCCCGTCAGCCCGAAGCCGAAGGTAAAATTCGCGGTACATTGCTGTTGAGCTTGGCATTTATGGAAGCACTGACCATTTACGGTTTGGTAGTTGCTTTGGTTCTATTGTTTGCGAACCCCTTCGCCTAAACGCCTCCCATCACCCACTGGTTGGGGTAGAAACGCACCAAACTTTAGGCAGCGTTTCTACCCAAACTCGCGAAAACCTTTAAACAGCTTTCTTTTCAAATCTGATGACACACTGGATGATTCTGTTAGCAGCAGAAGCCGTTGAGGAGGGGGGCGGCTTATTTGACATTAACGCCACCTTACCTTTGATGGGCGTGCAATTCCTGCTTTTGGTCATTGTTCTGAACGCTATTTTTTATAAGCCTTTAGGACAAGCCATTGACGAACGAGCTGACTTTGTGCGATCGCGCTTACTCGCAGCCAGAGAGCAACGAGAGAAAACCCAAGCCCTGGCTCGCCAATACGAGCAAGAATTAGTCGATGTGCGCCGCGAAGCCCAAGAAATCGTAGCCACAGCCCAAGCCGAAGCTCAAAAAACCATTAGCGAGCAGACGCAACAAGCACAAAGAGAAGTGCAAGCCGAACGCGAAAAAGCGGCCCAAGAAATTGCTGCCCAAAAAGCCGAAGCCTTCAACAACTTAGAAGGTCAAGTCGATACCCTCAGTCGCCAAATTCTGGAGAAATTGTTAGGGCCAGAATTGGTGAAATAACCGATAACGAGAACTTCAGCTTTTTGGTAAATCTCGCAAGGGGATTTGGGAAGCGCTGAAGCGATCGCCCTAGAAAACACGAATATTTGAGAGCGTAGCGCCAAGGGAAAGCAAAGATCATGGGCAATATTTTGTACCTCGCTCACTCCGAAGGAGGGTGGGGTCTAAACTTCGACATTTTAGAAACTAACATCATTAACCTGGCAATTCTCATTGGAGTATTGCTGGTTTATGGGAGTAAATTTTTAGGCAAAATTCTGAGCGAGCGACGCGCCGCTATTGAAGCCGAAATCAAAGACGCTGAAAACCGCGCCGCCACTGCAAAAAAGGCTTTAGAAGAAGAACAACGTAAACTCAGCCAAGCACAAGCTGAAGCCAAGAAAATTCGAGAGCAAGCTGCACAAACAGCCGCCTCCGCCAAAGAGAAAATCTTGGCGCAAGGACAAGTAGAGGTCGAACGCATCAAAGCCAGTGCCGCCCAAGACTTACAAAGCGAGCAAGACAAAGCCATTGCC
Organism: Jaaginema sp. PMC 1080.18; assembly: GCA_035968055.1. Lineage (GTDB taxonomy): Bacteria > Cyanobacteriota > Cyanobacteriia > Cyanobacteriales > Spirulinaceae > Jaaginema. The sequence continues at coordinate 4,235 of JAWQFT010000038.1, forward strand.
GAACTCAAAAAACGGGTGGCCGCGTTAGCCCTAGAACGAGTCGAAGCACAACTGCAAGAAACCTTAGATGATGCGGCTCAAAACCAACTCATCGATCGCTGCATTGCTCAACTCGGAGGTAGTTAAGAGAAATGAAAGGTAGTTTATTCAGCAGTGCCATTGCTGAACCTTATGCCCAAGCCTTGATGTCCATCGCGCAGAGTAAAGACCTCACCAACCGCTTTGGGGAAATATTTCGCTCCCTCGAAGCCCTTATGGATGAATCGGCGGAACTGCGCGAGTTCATTTTGAATCCGGTCATCGAAGCCGGCAACAAAAAAGCGATTTTGCGGCGCATTTTAGGAGATGATACCCCGGTGGAGTTGACCAACTTCGTGATGTTGTTGGTTGATAAACGGCGGATTATGTTCTTAGGTGACATTGCCCAACAGTATTTAGAGCGTCTGAGAAAGTTGAATAATACCGTTCTGGCCGAAGTCCGCGCCGCCAAAGAACTGAGTGCAGACCAAGAACAGGCGATTCGCGATCGCGTCAAAGCCATGACCAACGCCCAAGAAGTCGAACTCAAAACCGAAGTCGATCCCAGTCTACTCGGCGGTGTCATTATCAAAGTCGGCTCTCAAGTCGTTGATGCCAGCTTGCGCGGTCAACTGCGTCGCATTGGGATGCGCTTAGGTCAAAGCGCTTAAAGCACCCGTTTTACAGTCAAGACAAACCACAAAGAGCGAGTTTTTTACAGAATATGGTTAGCATTAGACCCGACGAAATTAGTAGCATTATTCGCCAGCAGATCGAATCCTACGAGCAAGATGTCCAGGTTTCCAACGTCGGCACAGTATTGCAAGTGGGAGACGGCATTGCCCGCGTTTATGGCTTAGAAAACGCCATGGCTGGCGAACTTTTAGACTTTGAAGATGGTACTGTCGGTATCGCCCTGAACCTCGAAGAAGACAACGTGGGGGCGGTATTGATGGGAGATGGCTTCGGCATTCAAGAAGGCAGCACCGTCAACGCCACAGGCAGAATTGCTGAAGTTCCCGTAGGCGATGCCATGATTGGTCGCGTCGTGGATTCCCTCGGTCGTCCCATCGACGGGAAAGGCGACATCAACACCAGCGAAACCCGCTTAATTGAAGCCAATGCCCCTGGGATTATTGCTCGTCGTTCGGTCTGCGAACCGATGCAAACCGGGATTACGGCGATTGACGCGATGATTCCGATTGGTCGCGGTCAACGGGAATTGATTATTGGCGATCGCCAAACCGGAAAAACGGCTGTAGCCATTGATACGATTATCAACCAAAAATCCGAAGACGTGGTTTGTGTCTACGTCGCCGTGGGTCAAAAAGCCTCCACGGTCGCCCAAGTGGTCGGTGCCCTCGAAGAACGGGGCGCAATGGATTACACCATCGTCATCGCTGCTAACGCCAACGACCCCGCCACCCTACAGTACCTCGCTCCCTACACCGGAGCAGCTATGGCGGAATACTTCATGTACAAAGGCAAAGCGACCTTGGTCATTTACGATGACTTGTCCAAACAAGCCCAAGCTTATCGTCAAATGTCCTTGTTACTGCGTCGTCCGCCGGGTCGCGAAGCTTATCCTGGGGATGTTTTCTATCTCCACTCCCGCTTGCTCGAACGCGCCGCTAAACTCAACGACGAACTCGGTGGCGGTAGCATGACAGCTTTACCGATTATCGAAACCCAAGCCGGTGACGTTTCGGCGTACATTCCCACCAACGTTATTTCGATCACCGACGGTCAAATCTTCTTGTCTTCGGACTTGTTTAACGCTGGTTTCCGTCCGGCAATTAACGCCGGGATTTCGGTATCCCGCGTGGGTTCGGCGGCTCAAACCAAAGCCATGAAGCAAGTGGCTGGGAAACTGAAGTTAGAACTCGCTCAGTTTGCCGAAATTGAAGCTTTCTCGCAATTTGCTTCTGACCTCGACCAAGCCACCCAAGACCAGTTAGCTCGCGGTCAGCGTTTGCGCCAAATCCTCAAACAACCTCAGTACGAGCCGTTATCGGTTTCCGAACAAGTGGCAACCGTGTATGCGGGTTTGAATGGCTACCTCGATGAAATTGACGTAGACAAAGTTGTTGATTTCGTTCAAGGGTTGCGGGATTATCTCGGCACGAACAAGCCTAAATTCGGTGAAATCATCGGTACTCAGAAGAAACTCACCGACGAAGCCGAGTCAATTTTGGTCGAAGCGATTAAAGAATACAAGCAGACCTTCCTGGCTGCTGCGTAACAACCTGTAGCTGTGAAGCCACCAAGTCTGACCGTACAGTAAAGGGGGTTTACTTGGTGGCTTTATGCTTGATTTTTCTAGATTTGGTAACGAAGAATTATGCCTAATTTAAAAGCCATTCGCGATCGCATTAACTCGGTTAAAAATACCCGTAAAATTACAGAAGCCATGCGTCTTGTGGCTGCGGCTAAAGTGCGTCGTGCTCAAGAGCAAGTCACAGCGACCCGTCCCTTTGCGGATCGTTTAGCAGAAGTGCTTTACGGCTTGCAGAACCGCTTGCAATTTGAAGATGTGGACTTACCCTTGCTCAAGCAGCGAGAGGTGGATACGGTGGGTTTATTGGTGGTGTCGGGCGATCGCGGTTTGTGCGGCGGTTACAATACCAACATCATCAAACGGGCTGACGCTCGCATCAAAGAGTTACAAGCTGAGGGGATTGATTATCAACTGATTTTAATCGGTCGTAAAGCGGTGCAGTATTACCAACGCCGCAAGATGCCGATTCTCAAAACCTTCACCGAACTCGAACAAATCCCAGTAGCGGAAGAAGCTTCGGATATTGGCGACTTCTTGCTGTCGAGCTTCTTGTCAGAAAGCATTGACCGCGTTGAGTTGATCTACACCAAGTTTGTCTCTTTGGTGAGTTCTCGTCCGGTGATTCAAACCTTATTACCCCTAACTCCCCAAGGTTTGGAAGTCACCGACGATGAAATTTTCCGACTCACCACCAAAGGAGGGGAATTTGAAGTCACTCGCGAAAAAGTAACAAGCGAGCGCCAAAGTTTCCCTAAAGATATGATCTTCGAGCAAGACCCGGCGCAGATTTTAGAAGCCTTGCTGCCGTTGTATCTCAATAACCAGTTATTGCGATCGCTCCAAGAAGCCGCAGCCAGCGAACTAGCCGCTCGGATGACAGCGATGAGCAATGCCAGCGACAACGCCAACGAACTCGTCGGCACGCTGACCCTATCCTACAACAAAGCCCGTCAAGCCGCGATTACCCAACAAATCCTGGAAGTTGTGGCAGGTGCAGAAGCGTTGTAAATTTAACCAAACGCTGACTAGGTAAGCGCCTGAAGTCTATCTCAGGTGCTTGCTTAATACATTTCCGCTCTAGGTGACATCATGCCCCGTTTGCGTCAATTTTGGCGAAAAGTTAGTGAAGCGAGCAGCGATCGCAACTTCCTCCATCTGGTTGAGAATATTGAAATTTTAATCGCCAAATTTCTCTCAATTTTGATGATAATCGTAACCTTAGTTTCGGTTTACGATTTGTGCATTTTTATGTTCGCTTCCCTACTATCAAAATCGCTATACGGGGTTTCGAGCATATCAAAAGACCTTTTATTTGAAGCTTTTGGTTTATTTTTAAATGTTTTAATAGCTTTAGAAATTCTGGCGAATATCACAGTTTATCTGAAGCGCCATACCGTTCAATACGAGTTAGTTGTCATTACTTCTTTAATTGCCGTTGCTCGCAAGATTATTATTTTTGATATTGAAAAGAAAAGTGCTGTCGATCTCATTGCTTTATCTTCTGCGGTATTAGCCCTTTCTTTGAGTTACTTAATCATTCGTTTGAGTAATCGCCGTCGCGAGGAGTAATCTATTTGAGGCAGTGTTTTTTGGGCAGTTGGGGGATTTTCAGTGACCAGTTACCAGCCTCTAAGGGGCAGTAGGTCTTAGGCAGTGGGGAGTAGTTTTGGGCAGTCGGCAGTCGGGGGAGTGGGATGAATGCCCCTCCAAAGAGGTCAGAAACTTTAGCTCTTGGAGTAAGTTTTCAAAATGGCTCAAAAGCATCAAATAAGGGTTTCAACCTCAAAAGTTGGATTTAAGTTTCTGGAGAGTGACCAGTAATCAGTGACCAGTTACCAGTTTTGGAGAGGGGGAAGTAATTGGAATTGTGACGAACGACTAATAACCAATAACTAATAACTAATAACCAATAACCAATAACCAAAAATGACTCAAACTTACAAAGTTGAAATCCATCACAACGGCAACACTCAAACGATTGAAGTTCCTGAAGACAGCAAAATCCTAGAAGTTGCCCAAAAAGCTGGTATTGAGTTACCCAGTTCTTGTACAGCAGGGGTGTGTACCACTTGTGCTGCTAAATTATTAACGGGAAAAGTCGAACAAGGTGACGCGATGGGGGTTTCGCCAGAATTACAAGGTGAAGGTTATGCTTTGTTGTGTGTCGCTTATCCCCGTTCCGATATTAAACTAGAATCGAACAAAGAAGAAGAAATTTATCAGCGTCAGTTTGGTCAACCCTCTTAGTTTTAGATTCAGATTTGGCCAATAACGATGTGAGCGTCAATGACCCCAAAAAACTGACGTTAATGCAACCAACGTGAAAAAGCTCAGGATAAGATTTTGGTCAATCGTAGGACTAAAATAGGATGCGCGATCGCGGCCATTTGGATCGTTTCTGTAGGGTTGCGCTTTTGGCGATTGAGCGAGTTAAATACTTTAGTATTTGATGAAGTCTATTATCCCGTTTTCGCCAATCGCTATCTCCTTGGCTTGCCCGTTTACAACGCTCACCCCCCTCTCAGTCAGTATCTCCTGACCTTCAGTATTTGGATTGGCGATCGCCTCCCCATTGCCCAAGATACCGTCAATGGCTTACTGGGTTCTCTCCACACCCCCTTTAGCTATCGCTGGTTAAACGCCCTCATCGGCTCATTTATGCCTCTCGTCGTGGGGGCGATCGCCTACGAACTCAACCGCCGCCCCTCCTATGCCCTCATAGCCGCCTCATTCGCTGCCCTAGACGGCTTATTCCTGGTTGAGTCCCGTTTTGCCCTCAACAACATTTACCTGGTCTTATTCGGCTTGCTAGGGCAACTCTACGCCCTCAAAGCCATCCACACTACCAATACCTCACCCCGCCGTCAACTGATTTGGGCGGGGTTTTGGTTTGGGGCTGCCGCCGCGATTAAGTGGAATGGTTTGGGATTTTTGTTAGGGTTTTACTTAATTTGGGGAGTAGCCCGGTTATTGCCGACGAGAAACCATGCCGCCTTATTTAGCCCTGCCCTCAAACGCTTGCAATTCAAGCAAATTGTGCTTTATTTAGGCATACTACCCGTTGTCGTTTATAGTCTGCTGTGGATTCCCCACCTCATTTTGAATCCGCATCCCGGTTTCTGGGAAATGCAGCAACGCATTCTCAACTTTCATCAAAATATTGGCAGTGGCACAAATGTTCATCCTTATTGTTCGCCCTGGTACAGTTGGCTGTGGATGCAGCGACCCGTTGCTTATTTTTATAATACGGCTCGTAGTATTTACGATTCAATTCCGGCTTATCCGCCTTTACCCTCCGAGGCAGTAGGGATCATTTATGACGTTCACGCCATGGGCAATCCGATTTTGTGGTGGCTGAGTACAGGGGCGATCGCGCTGTTGCTTATTTTAGGATTGTACCGTTTATTATCGGGGCGTTTGTGGCAAATCCGCTTATTTTCTTTTACTGAAATCAGCCTTTACTTGCTGCTCAATTACGGTGCTAACTTACTGCCTTGGCTGAAAGTCACTCGATGCACGTTTCTGTACCACTACATGAGTGCTTCTATCTTTGCAACCCTCGCATTAGCATGGTGGATCGATCTATGGCTGCATAGCACTCGGCCTTGGCATCGTCGCATGGCGATCGCCTTCATTTGCCTTATTATCCTAGCTTTTAGCTTTTGGTTGCCCATTTACCTCGGCTTACCCCTCTCCCCCGACAGCTATCGCTTGCGGATGTGGTTTGAGAGTTGGATATGAACAAATAAGAGGACGAGAAAACTAACTCTCGTCCCCCTCAAATTAAACGTATTTCTTAAACGCCAGGGTCACATTATGACCGCCAAAACCAAAGGAATTAGACAGCGCCACATCTACCACTTGTTCGCGGCTTTCGTGAGGCACATAATCCAAATCGCACTCCGGATCGGGATTCGTTAAATTGATTGTTGGGGGTACGCGGTCATTCGCAATCGCCATCACCACTGCTACCGCTTCAATCCCACCCGAACCGCCGAGTAAATGCCCCGTCATCGATTTCGTCGAACTAATCGGAATTTCTAAAGCGCGATCGCCCAACGCCTTCTTAATTGCCTTGGTTTCCGTTGTATCATTGGCTGGGGTACTCGTACCGTGAGCATTCACATAACTCACCTGCTTGGCCTCCAGATTGCCATCTTCCAGCGCCAATTCCATCGCGCGGGTAGCCCCATAACCATCGGGAACAGGAGAAGTCATGTGGTAAGCATCGCAAGTCATCCCGTAACCCACAATTTCGCCGTAAATCTTCGCCCCGCGTTCGAGGGCATGATTCAGTTCTTCTAAGATCAAAATCCCTGCCCCTTCTCCCATCACAAAGCCATCGCGATCGCGATCGAAAGGACGACAAGCCTGTAAATAATCATCATTGCGCGTCGATAATGCACGGGCTGAAGCAAACCCCGCCAAAGAAAGCGGCGTAATCGCTGCCTCCGCACCCCCGCAAATCATCGCCTTGGCGTAACCCCGTTGTACCAAACGAAAGGCATCCCCAATCGCGTGAGAACCCGCCGCACAAGCCGTTACCGTACAAGAGTTCGGCCCCTTAGCCCCCGTATGAATCGCCGTCAACCCGGCTGCCATATTCGCAATCATCATCGGAATGGTAAACGGGCTACAGCGATCCGGGCCTTTGGTCAAATAAACCGTTTGTTGGTCTTCCATCACCTTCAAGCCGCCGACTCCAGTGCCAATTAACACCCCAATTTGTTCGGCATTGAGGTCATTAATCTCCAACTGAGCATCAGCAACAGCTTGTTTGCTCGCACAAACCCCAAACTGAGCAAACCGATCCATCCGTTTAGCCTCTTTACGTTCGAGGTATTGATGGGGATCGAAATCCTTGACTTCTCCAGCAATTCGACAAGCATGACGAGAGGGATCGAACAAAGTAATGGGGGCGATGCCGTTACGTCCGGTCATCAAGCCTTCCCAATACTCAGTCAAAGTTTTGCCGATGGGGGTGATAGCACCTAACCCCGTGACAACGACACGATGAAGTTGCGGATTTGTCATAATCAGTTATTAGTGTTTTTTTTCGCCCGGAATGCCGATCTTTTACAGGATGGGGAATAGCGAGAAATGAATTAAATGGGTTTTTTATGCAGAAGCGGTCTGTTTCTTTTCGATGTGAGATACTGCTTTTCTGACGGTATCGATTTCTCCGGCAGCCTCGTCGGGAATTTCAATATCGAAGGCTTCTTCTAAAGCCATTACCAACTCTACCGTATCTAGGGAGTCAGCGCCGAGGTCATGAGCGAAAGTCGCATCTGGGGTGACTTGCTCTTTCTTCACGTCGAGGTGTTCGACAACAATATTTTGGACTTTAGCGAAAATTTCTTCGTTCAAAGTTTCTTCGTTCATGAATAGTCTTCCTTAAACTTGAATAGAGAATAGTATGGAGCTAGAAAAACAATTAAAGCATTGCTTTAGCATTTTTAATTTTATCGGAAAGAGTGACCCGCCGGGCAAGCAGTGGTCGCTCTTTCTATTGGCATGGCGATGAAACAAGAATTGTCTCAAGTTGACTGTAACTTCGTCAAGTGCAAAGGCGATCGCGCTTTTGCTCGTCCTGGTCGCTAAATCGACACAAAAGCCGGAGGGTAGGGCATGATAAAGGAAGTTTGCTCATCTATATTTACTTGCTTATGTCGGCTCTCTCCTATGCTTATTTTCCCGGATGTGTTGCCCAAGGTGCTTGTCAAGAATTGTATTGGTCTACCGCAGCCCTAGCCGCAGCCCTGGATATCGAATTGATCGAACTCAAAAAGGCGGCTTGTTGCGGTTCGGGAACGTACAAGGAAGATTCCCAACTCCTCGAAGATACGGTGAATGCTCGCAATATTGCCTTGGCTGAAGCCCTTAACTTGCCTCTCCTGACTCATTGCAGCACTTGCCAGGGAGTGATCGGTCATGTAGACGAACGCCTCAAACAAGCTCAAACTGAAAACCCGGCTTATCTCAATCAAATCAACGGCTTGTTACAAAAAGAGGGGGGCTGTTCCCCGTATCAAGGTACAGGAGAAGTCACTCATTTACTCTGGGTATTGGTAGGGAAATATGGCTTAGAGAACGTTAAAGCCAAAGTGACGCGATCGCTCTCTGGGTTGCGCTGTGCGGCATTCTATGGCTGCTATCTGCTACGAGCGCAGGACACCTTACCCCACGATAACCCCTTCAATCCCACTTCCTTAGAGCGGGTTTTTGAGGCGGTTGGGGCAACTCCTGTGGACTACCCCGGACGCACGCAGTGTTGTGGCTGGCCGATTTCGAGTTATGCTCCCACAGAATCCTTTAGTTTAGCGGGAAAACACATCCAAGCCGCGATCGCCGCCGGAGCAGATTGTATTGTCACTCCTTGTCCGTTGTGTCATCTTAACCTCGATTCTCGTCAACCGGAAGTCGAGAAAGTCATCGGCAAATCTCTGGGCTTACCCGTGTTGCATTTACCCCAGTTAGTCGCCTTAGCCTTGGGAGTCCCACCCCAACGCCTGGGACTTGATAAGCACGTTGTCTCGACGCGATCGGTTTTAGATAAAATTGCCGGGGTTGCGGTGTAAGGGAAGATAGCGCGATCGCCATTGCTCATCTAAATCGTAATTTCGAGGGCGTTTGTAACGTTGAAGCCTGTGCCGACATCTCGCCAACAAATTCACCAATTAGTCGATCGATTACCCACTGATGCTTTACCCGATGCGCTGCACTTGCTGGAAAATCTGGCGCAACGGTTAACCCCAACTGCCCAGGAAATCGAACTCCTCAGCATTATTCAGCGACGTTTACCGACTGTCCAGCAAACTCGATGGCAGGAACTCCGAGAGCAGTTAGAATCAGAGACCTTAAGCGATCGCGATCGCCAAGAATTTCTCACCTACAGCGATTTATTAGAACATTGGAATGCTGAACGAGTGAGCGCGATCGCGACTCTGGCTCAATTGCGCCAAGTGGATTTCAACACCCTCTATGCTGCCTTAACCCAGCAAGATAATCCGGTGGTAGGGTGACGAAGCGAGTAGTGTAACGCACCGACTTACTTAGAGAAATCGCCAATCAGATGAGATCGCAGCCACCTGAGAAAAAACTATGAGTGTAACCATCCCCGATGAATTTTTAGAAGCTTCTGAATTAACCCCCTCAGAGTTTTTACAAGAAATTGCTTTACATCTGTTTCAATCGCAACGCTTAACCCTAAGCTATGCCGCAAAAATGGCACAAATGGAAGTCAAAGCCTTTCGAGAATTGTTGAAAGCCCGTCATATCCCGTTGTATGAATACGATCTCGAAGACTTTGAGGTGGATTTACAAAACCTGCAAGAGTTAGGGCGTTTGTAAAGATGTTTTTAGGCAGATCAATCGGGTAAATTTTCGAGATCGGCCAAGTCTTGTAAACGTCCAGAAGCCTTTTTATTTTTCTTGAGATTTTCGAGATCGATAAAATTGACAGTTGTGCCGACAATTTCCACGGTAAGGCGCTGGGAGTAGCAAGTCTCAAAGTCGATACCATCAGGTGTAGTAATAATATCAATGCGGCTGGGGGGATAGCCAAGTTGGACAACGCGATCGCGTGCGGTGAAGTCTTGCACTTGTAAGCCCAGAGAACCAAAGCCAAAATCTGCTAAGGCTTGAATGATTCGCTCGGCATTGTCTTGGCTTATATCGATCCAAATATCAATGTCTTTGGTGTAGCGAGGATGGCCGTGATAGGCAACAGCATAACCGCCGATAACCAGATAGCGAACGCGATTATCGTTGAGTAATTGTATAAACTCTTTGAAGTCTGGGTTCAGCATTGTACTTCCATTGGTGATATTCGCGGCGGATTTGTTCGAGGGTAGCGAGGCGTTGAAGGGGGGTTTGCTGTTGCCAGTAGTCGAGGTTACTGCTATTGTCGTCCATTGTCGTAATCTGGACTGTGGGGATAATTTTGGTGTTTGGGTTCATCAGTGGTTTAGGAGGTGCAGTTTTGGGCATATTGAGAAGCACGAAAGATGAAAAATGCCGTCTACAAGTTCTAGCTGTATGGCGCGATCGCGGGGTAAAGTCGAGGGTAACTGTTGCAGCGCCGAAAAAGAAGAATCAGACATGGTATTGTTTGGCAAGCTTATACCTATTATTCTAGATTCTAGAACCCCGGTTTCTGGTCTGCTGACCCAGGCTGAGTTGGAATTTGACCCTAGAAACCGGGGTTCTGGGCGCGAGAAACCGGGATGCTAAGACTCCAAGCGGGAGAGAATCAGGTCGCTGAGGGGGTGTTGGCGGAGATGGGTGTCGGGGAGTCCCGCAGCGAGGGCGGTTTGGTAGAAGCGGATGACGTTATTCAAAATGGTTTGGGTATGGGGATGATCTGCGCCCAAGCTGTGCAAAAAAATCGTTATTGCCTCAAGGTAAAGGGGTTCGGCTTCTCTATAATTCCTTTGAGAACGATACAAACCTGCCAAATTGTTGAGATCAGTGGCTAAATTGGGATGGTTGGGGGGCAGACTTTCTCTATCAATGGCCAATGCTTCAGAGTAGAGGGGTTCAGCTTCGCTGTACTTCCCTTGGGACTTGTACAATTCTGCCAAATTGTTGAGGTGAGTGGCTAAATTGGGATGGTTGGGGGGCAGACTTTCTCTATCAATGGCCAATGCTTCAGAGTAGAGGGGTTCAGCTTCGCTGTACTTCCCTTGGGACTTGTACAATTCTGCCAAATTGTTGAGGTGAGTGGCTAAATTGGGATGGTTGGGGGGCAGACTTTCTCTATCAATGGCCAATGCTTCAGAGTAGAGG
>JAWQFT010000038.1:15417-36913 GCA_035968055.1 Jaaginema sp. PMC 1080.18
CTTCGCTGTACTTCCCTTGGGAATAATACAAAGCCGCCAGACTACTGAGGTGGGAAGCCAAATCGGGATGGTTGGGGGGCAGACTTTCTCTATCAATGGCCAATGCTTCAGAGTAGAGGGGTTCGGCTTCGCTGTACTTCCCTTGGGAATAATACAAAGCCGCCAGACTACTGAGGTGGGAAGCCAAATCGGGATGGTTGGGGGGCAGACTTTCTCTATCAATGGCCAATGCTTCAGAGTAGAGGGGTTCGGCTTCGCTGTACTTCCCTTGGGAATAATACAAAGCCGCCAGACTACTGAGGTGGGAGGCTAATCGGGGATGGTTAGGGGGCAGGCTTTCTCTAGCAATAACTAATGCTTCGGAGTAGAGGGGTTCGGCTTCGTTGTATTTTCCTTGGAGACGGTACAATTCTGCAAAGCCGTTGAGGGAGGAGGCTAAATCGGGATGATTGGGGGGTAGGCTTTTTCTATCTATGGCGATCGCTTCAGTGTAGAGGGATTCGGCTTGGCTGTACTTACCTTGGGATTTGTACAAATTCGCTAGGTTGTTGAGGAATGTCGCCAAATCGGTATGGTTGAGGGGCAAGCTTTCTCGGACGATGATTAATGCTTCGGAGTAGAGAGGTTCGGCTTCGCTATACTTCCTTTGAGACTTGTACAAGCCCGCTAGGTTGTTGAGGGCGGCGGCGGTTTTGGAGTGCTGGTTTCCCAATCGCTCTCGCGCTACTGCTAGGCATTGCTGTGACCAGGGTTCTGCTGTAATATACAACCCCTGCCCTAGGTAATACATAGCAATACGGTTACACGGCTCAATTACATCCTCATCCGCGACCCAAGGTAACAACACCTCTGCGACCTCCTCCAAATGGGGAATCCAGGAAGCAAACTCTCGCGCCTGTGCCATCGTGAAAGAATAGGGTATTTGCTGACCCTGGTCTACAATGACCCCCGCTACTTCTCGCCGCAACTCATCCCCTTCTTCCGAGGATAACTCCACAGCCAACTGTGCTTGGAAAAACTGCCGTACCAAGGGATGCAACCGCACCAAATCCTTTGCTTCTCGTTCCAACAGATGCAAGTTCGTCAACTGCCGTAAGGGTTTACGCCAGGCTGTTTGCTGCTCGTTTGTGAGGGGAATCGGTGCTGCACCATACAGCCCCAATCGCAAGGCCAAATCTCGCGCTTCTGCGTCTGCTAACCTCGCCCAACTCAACGCCAAAGCTGCCTCAACCCCGTGGGGATAAGGCATTTCGATATTATTTTCGAGGGATTCGTGGGTAAGGCTCAACTCCCGTACATAGTCAGCAATGGGCAAAAACTCATCTAGGGCTAAATATCGTGCTGCCAACTCCAACCCCAAAGGCAACCCCTCAAACCAAGCCAACAACTGCGCCACGGCTTCGGGTTCGTTTTCTAACCACTTTGCCTCCAGATAGCTGGCCAAGAGTTCCCTTGCTGCGGCTTCTGAGAGCTTATCCAGGGGATACTGTTTGATGCCCGTCCACTGTTCCCGCGTCGTCCACAACACCCGAAACTGCGATTTCCCAGGCTGAAACCACTGTAGCTTATCGGCATCTCTATCGCGAGCCACATCATCCAATACGATCAACACTTCTCCGGTGCGCCATTCCTGCCAATGCTGCCAACAATAAGCGATACGCTCTACCAAGGTGGGGAAATCGGGCAATTCTACGGCAAATTCCGTCTGACAAAACAAAATCAACTGTTCCCCCGGATTCCCGGCGGCCATATCCAACCACACTACCCCACCGGGAAAGTTGCCTAGATCGTATTGCTGTTGCGCCCATTGCCACGCTAACTCGGTTTTGCCCAATCCCCCCATCCCCGACACGGCGGCAGCAATGGCGACGGTTTCGCTACTCTGCAATAGTTCGCTGAGTTCGCTTATCGCTGTCTCTCGCCCCACAAATTTAGCCACAGGGCGACGGTAGCGGCCTAAGTTGGTGGGAGGATGGGCTGATATTGGGCGCTTTGGGTCAATTTTGTCGATTTTGTCACCAAGACGAGTAAACCCTTGCTCTAGCGCATCCTGGGTCTGTTTGCGAGTGATTTCATGTTGCTGTTCGACAGTTTCGCGGGTTTGTTTGTGTTCCTGTTGGATAGTTGCGCGGGTTTGTTCGTGCGCTTTGGCAATTTCTTGGATAACGCTGTCTAAAACGGCATTAACCTGTTCTGCTAAGTCTTTAAACTGTTTTTTCTCCCGCTTTTCATACTGCTGCAACTGCTCTAACATCGCATTCAGTTCTTTGGCTTCTGCGTCGCTAAAATCGCTACTGTTGCGGATGGCTTTGACTTCCTGAGTCAAGTTCCCCAACAAGTCAAAAATCATCCCCGCAAAGGCTTCTTTTCCTTGCGCGAAGTCTTTTTTCAATTCCTCGCGGATGGCTTTGGGGAATAAATTATGGAGTTCTAAAGCTAAATGATCAAAATCTTGAGTGTCAATCGTCCGTAAGTAAGCATGAAAACCTTTTGGCAAATCTTTCTCTGTTTTTTCTCGCAATTTTTCGAGTACAGGCAACCAGTCTTCTGCTTTTGCTAATGCCTTCAATGAGGCAAAATCCGGTGCTGCTTTCGAGAAATATAGTTCTGCTAATTGCTTTTCGTCTAATTCTGCGAGATTGTCTTGTTGCAGAATTTCTTGACTAATCGATTCCCATTTTGTTTCGGCTGTTGTGGCTAAGGCTTCAAGAACCACAAAGAAATCTTTACAACGTCCGCCTTGCGCTTCTTTTGCTACAGTACGAATAACGATCGCGATCGCGTTTCCAGTAGCCCGTGTGAGGTGAGCATTGCGTAAATCCGGGTTGCCGTTATTGTTGAGCGCTCCCAACTCATTGGCCAGCATTCCACCAATGACACCGGATAAGGATGTCCCGGCTATTGCTACGGCTGTGGGAAACGCGAGCGTGCTGGTAGTTACTCCCACCAACACTGTCGCACCATACATCCCAATACGATACAAGGTTTCCCGATCCATCGCCATTATCCCACAGAGCGCATTTCCCCTCATTTTAGCAAGATCGCCCTCACCCCAAACCCCTCTTACACAGGGCGAGGGGCTTTTGAATACCGGGACACAAACAACCAACAACTAACAACCAACAACCAACAACTAACAACTAACAACCAACAACCAACAACCAACAACAAATAAGTACAATCGTTCTACAATGTAAAATGCAAGAAAAACGTCAAGCTGAGGATATTTGATGAATAGTTGCGTAATTATGGCGCGGATTGTCCAGCCTCCCCAAATCCGCTATACCCAGGATAATCTCGCGATCGCGGAGATGGTAGTAGAGTTTGAAAGTTTGCGACCGGATTCTCCCCCGTCTACCCTCAAAGTGGTGGGTTGGGGCAATCTCGCTACCGAAATCGAACAAAATCACAAACTGGGCGATCGCGTTATCATTGAAGGCCGCCTGCGGATGAGTGTCTTGGAACGAGAAGAACGCGGCAACAGATTTAAAGAAAAACGAGCCGAACTTACCGCAGTTCGCATTCAAACCCTCGACAGCGATCCCAACTGGACACCCCAAACCCCTGCGGCAAGTCCCAGTAATGTCGTACCGATGAATCCCCAAAAGCAAGCCCCCGAACCGTCCCCAGAACCCGCTTACACTGCTCCCAATCCCGAACCCGTCTCTACGTCTACCGCGACAGCCACCCCCGACGACCAAGACCTCGACGATATCCCGTTTTAAACCAAGTTACCCCTGTTTTCACAAGAGACAGCCAGCATTGTTTTGCGAAAGCTGGCTGTTTTTTGGCACTACTCAACAACCAAGCAGTGAATTATCGACTAATTATATAATTGAAGCAAAATAAAAGCCGCGTTTACACTCAACTATGATCGATACATCCATATCCAATCCTGCTTTTGCTCGTATTGCTGAGTATTTTAAAGTGCTGTCAGAAGTGAGTCGGCTGCAAATTTTATGTAGTTTGAAAACTGGCGCAAAAAACGTCACAGAAATCATTGAAGTGACGGGTTTAGGTCAAGCCAATGTCTCGAAACACCTCAAAATTTTGACTCAGGTGGGGATGGTTGTGCGTCAACCTCAAGGGGTAAGTGTTTACTACAACATTTCTGACCCTAGTATTTTTAAGCTGTGCGAAATTGTCTGCAAGCAACTCTCAGTACGTCTGGAAGAAGAAGCTCAATATCTCGATGCTTTAGATGCTTTTAAGTAAGTTTGATTTAGTGATTGGTTGTTAGTTGTTGGTTATTGGTTGTTGGTGACTCGTCACAATTCCCATTCCCTCCCCCGACTGCCGATTGCCCAAATCTCTCCTCCCACTCCCCCCACTCTTCCCCCTCTCCAAAACTGATGACTGATTACTGTTGACTGATAACTGAAAAACGACTGCCCAATTCCCTCCCCAGTTTGCGATCTAAGATACAGCAAATTTGTCAATATTTGTTTTAAATAATTAAATTAGTTAACAAACCATTAAGAGTAGTAAAGTTAAAAGGAGAACTGGCGTGAACGCAGCCGAACAAGCGAAAAGCGTACAGATCGCCTCTAAAATCGCCACCGCCGTTAATTTATTTAGAGAGCAGTTTCCCGACGCGAAAGCCGACCTCAAACCCTGGCGTAATGACCCAGATACCCAGGAAATGGTCGATCCCGATTCGATTGATATTGGCTTTCATTTTCCCGGTTGGAGTCCCCGCTATCAAGGCCGTAGTCTTTTGGTACAGATTCGCTTCTACAAAGACCCAGTAGATGGGTCTTATCGCTTGATTGGCTTAGAAACGGCGGCATTTAACCACAAAGGAGAAGCGTGGCGGCTGTCAACGGTGGAAAATTGGCGGATTGTGGGGGATTCTCCTCCGGCTGAGGATGTGATTGAGAAGCTTAAAGTTTTTTGCCGTCAGGTGTTTGAGGTGTTTCTCGATTAGCGGCACAACCGATAGGATAGGGGGCATGATAGGTTTGAGGACGCTTACCAAACCACTGATAGCGATTGTCGCGGATTTGGTCGTAAACGCGATCGCCCAGCCATTTCAATCCGGGTAGGTTACGATACAAAGCCATTAAACTATCGCCCACAGGTAGTAGATTGGTAATTTCTTCGGCGGCGTTACTGCCTTGCCAGCGACGGGAGGGATTGTCCGCATCAATGAGGATCATCCCCATTTCGCAGTCTTGAGGGGTAATGTCAAATTGAGCCAGAGTTTCCCTATCTTGCATGGGAATATAGTCGAAACGCTGGCCTTTGTCAATATTGGCGAGGGTTTCTGTAAAGTTAGAACACAAATTACAGTCACCGTCATAAATAACGTGATATTTCATATTAGTTTCCTGAAGAATTTACTGTTATTACAAATATAGGTACGCGATCGCATTTTAGCTTTATTTATACTCTATAATCAAATCAAATGTACTAAATCTTTTTGAGAATTGTGGTACAACAACATTTCCCGCCCTCGATAGAAGAAGAACTGCTGTATCCCGACAGCGACGGTAAACCCTTGGCTGATAATACTGTTCAATTACGCTTAATTTTCACGATTAAAGGTGGTCTTGATGCGCTGTTGAAAGACCGAGAAGATGTATTTATTGCCGCCGATTTGTTGTGGTATCCCGTACAACTTACTCAAGCCGAGATTCGCGCTCAAAAACAACCCCAAAGGCAAGCTCCTGATGTGATGGTTGTCTTGGGTAGACCGAAAGGAGACAGAGGTTCTTATCGACAATGGCAAGAGGAAAATATTGCGCCTCAAGTAGTATTTGAAATTCTTTCTCCGGGTAATCGCAAGTCAGAAATGGCAGCGAAGTTTGAGTTTTATCAAGAGTATGGCGTTGAGGAATATTACCTTTACAATCCTAAAAAGAACCAACTCCAAGGATGGTTAAGACGAGAAAATAAACTAATAGAAATTCCAGCAATAGAAGGCTGGAGAAGTCCGCGTTTGGGGATTAGTTTTAGTACGAGTGAGGGAGAATTGGCGCTGTTTTCTGCCGATGGAGAGCGTTTCGTTGATTATGTTGAGATGGTTGAGCAACGCGATCGCGAACGCCAAGAAAAAGAACAAGCCCAAGCCGATTTAGCCAACGAAAAACAGAAAAATCAACAACTTCTAGAACGTTTGCGTCAACTTGGCATCGATCCTGAGAGTTTATCCTAAAGCCCTAACGGGGAACGGAGAGGGAGGGATTCGAACCCTCGAATACCGTAAGATATTACAGCATTTCCAGTGCTGCGCCTTCGACCACTCGGCCACCTCTCCAAAAGGTGTCGCGGTTTATCATCATAACACTCCCTTGCGGGATTGAGTCAAGAAATTTTGGCAATCATTGATAAAATAAAAACCTCTTGACTTGAAGTGTTAGACAACCAATCACCAAACTCGTCATAGTATGATGACACAGTTTTACAAAATTACAGTACGCGATCGCGCCCTCGATCGTACCTATGAATTCAGCGTCCCCGACGACGAATATATTTTGCACAGTATCGAAAACCAAGGCAAACAACTCCCCTTTTCTTGTCGCAATGGGGCTTGTACGACTTGTGCAGTGCGCGTCAAATCGGGAGATTTAGTGCAACCCGAAGCGATGGGATTGTCCCCCGAACTGCAACGGCAGGGTTATGCTTTATTGTGCGTCTCCTATCCCAAATCGGATTTAGTCGTGGAAACCCAGGACGAAGATGAAGTTTACGAACTTCAGTTTGGGCGCTATTTTGGCAAAGGTAAAGTCCGTTTTGGTTTACCCTTGGATGATGAGTGAAGCAAAGTTGTATAACGATTAAACCCTCGTGAAACTTGGCGGCAATTTTTTCATATTCTCATTTCCCCAGAGAGTTTGGGTTATCGCGATCGCCCTCTCCCTGTTCATCTTCAGTTGTCAATCCCCGACTCCCACGGGAAAAAATGCCACGATTCGGCGCGTCATTAGCGGTAATAGCCTCGAAGTTCTGATTTCTGACCGCAATCCCCCCCAAGCCCAAACCGTGCGTTTGCGGGGTGTCGATGCGCCGCAATTGTACCAAGAACCTTGGGGAAAAGCCGCGCAAGATTATCTCGCTACCCGATTGCCCCCTCAAACGGCGGTACTCCTAGAAATCGATGCCAGCCAAACCGATCCCTACAATCGTTTATGGGCTTATGTTTGGCAAGATAGCGAACTGATCGATGAGGCGATTCTCAAGGAAGGTTGGGGTTTAACCCCGGCGATCGCGCCTCATTCTCCCTACCAAACCCGCCTCGATCGCGCCCAAAATTACGCCCGTATCCTGGGTTATGGCATCTGGAATCCCCAGCAACCCCTTCGACAAACCCCAAGTCAAGCCGTCAAACCTCAGTCAAAGTAAATTATGATGAGCGATCGCCCGCAGCAAAACTACCTCGACATTGCCACCGCCGCCGCCCTAGCCGCCGGGCAAGTATTACAAGACCGTTGGGGAAAAATCAATAATATTCAAGAAAAAGGCAGGGGTGGCGACTTAGTAACCGAAGTCGATAAAGCCTCAGAAGCCGTATTGCTCGAAGTCTTGCAACGACACTTGCCCGACCACGCCATTCTCGCCGAAGAATCCGGGGAAATTAACACAAGCCATGACAACCCCTATCTGTGGGCAATTGACCCCCTCGACGGCACAACCAATTATGCCCACGGTTATCCCGTTGCTTGTGTTTCAGTAGGACTACTGATCGACGGCCAACCCACCGTCGGCGTAGTTTACAATCCCCTACAACAAGAACTATTCCGAGCCGCAAAAGGCTGTGGGGCAACCTTGAACTATCGTCCGATCCAAGTATCTCAAACCAACGAACTTTCCCGCAGTTTGCTCGCCACTGGTTTTGCCTACGATCGCCGCGAAACCGCAGATAATAACTATGCCGAATTCTGTTACCTCACCCATCAAACCCAAGGAGTGAGACGGGCTGGGGCTGCCGCAATGGATTTAGTTGCCGTGGCCTGCGGCCGTTATGATGGCTATTGGGAACGCGGTATTAAGCCTTGGGATGTAGCGGCGGGGATCGTCATTCTAGAAGAAGCCGGAGGCAAAGTCACCGCTTACGATCGCAGTCCTTTGGATTTAGCATCGGGTCGTATTTTAGCCACCAATAGCTATTTACACGATTCTCTCAGTCACGCTTTACAAAATGTACCGCCTTTGTCTCAGTGGCCAATTTAACTTTTGGGTAAAAATCCAAACACGAAATCGCCCAAATTGTGCGATCGCGCTCAACAAATCCCCTTAAATCTGAGACATACTATAAGTTAATTCCTTCGTCCTCATAAAGTATCCTATGTCTTTTAAAATTAAACGCGGACTGTTTCGGTATGACCTCATCGATCATCACGCTGTGCTAGGAATTCCTTTAAGCGCAGACACCAAACAAGTCCGCAAACAATATTTAAAAATTGCTCGCAGTCTCCACCCCGATACCGTCAAGGTGAAAAATGACGAAGAACGCCAACAAGCCAGCGAAATCCTTTCTAAATTAGTCAATCCCGCTTACGAAGAACTTTCTAAAAGTAAAACCCAAGCCGAGTATAAATTAGTTCTATCTCAAACTGGCAAGCGCTTGGCAGGGGAAGCCGGAAAAGTCAGTGTTGATAGCGATGCTGCTAAAAAATTAGCCCAAGCCGGGGCTAATGCCGATCCCATGTATCAAAGTGCCATCAAGCAATTGTCCGCCAAACAATACGAAACCTTTGAGAATATTCTCGACACGATTGGGCAAATAAGCGAACTCAATATGGTGTACTTGATGCTCAAAGAAGGCCGCGGTGTGAAGTCGGGAGGCGCAACTGCCAGTTCCAAACCCTCCACAAGCAATCCCGCCAACAAGCCCCCCACCCAAAAGCCCGACAGCGAAGCCAAACCTGTCGAAAAAGCTTCTCCTGTGGATGCTTATCTGCGTCGCGCTCAAGAATACATTGCCAAGCGAAACTACGCCAAAGCAACCTTGGAACTGCGGGATGCTTTGAGGTTAGACCCCAACCACAGCACTTGTCATAGCTATCTCGGTTTAGCTTATTTACAACAAAAACAAGTCAGCATGGCGCGGGTACATATTAACAAAGCGATCGCGGCCAATCCCCAAGACCCCATGGCCATCAAAGCCAAGAAAGCCCTCGAAAAAGTAACGGGAACGAGCAGCAATTCTGGGGGGGGCAACAGTGATAAAGATAGTAAAAACAAATCCAATAAATCGAGTAGTGGCGGTTTATTTGGTATGTTTGGGGGCAAGAAAAAGTAAATTGCGAAAAAACAGTTCGCTCCAAACAAATTGGCAGAGCAAAGGTGGGAGTGACAGCGTATGCTAAAAAAAGTGTCCAACTTAGAAAACGCATTTGTTGAATGTCCACGATTCACCAACCCCCTGCTGGGGCGAGAGATTTACTACCCTTAGAAGTGGCTCAAAAGCGTTGGATTTCCGATCGCCTCCAAGAAGTATTCCAGCGATGGGGCTACCAACGCATCATTACCTCAACCTTAGAATGGCTCGATACCTTAACGGCTGGGGGAGCGATCGAGCGCTCTACGGTCATTCAACTGGCAAACGACGCTCAAGGGACGTTAGGATTGCGACCGGAGTTAACCGCATCGATTGCGCGGGCTGCGGTAACGCGAATGGCTGGTCAAACCCAACCGCAACGGCTATATTACAGTGCCAATGTGTTTCGTCGTCCCAAAAGCCGCGATCGCGGTCAGCAACTGGAATTTTACCAAGCCGGGGTAGAACTGCTGCGCTTTGGCGGTATTTTGGCCGATGCCGAAATGATTTTATTGCTGAGTGAAAGTCTGCAAGCCTTAGAGGTAAAACCCTGGAATCTGATAATTGGGGAAGCGGGTTTAACGCGATCGCTCTTGAATGGATTTCCCGAAGCTGTCCGCGAATCAGTGCGTTATTGTCTCTCGAATTTAGATTGGGTAGGTTTAAATCAACTGCCTTTAGCCGAGGGCGATCGCCAACTCGCGACCCAAGTCTTTGATTTACGCGGCAACCCCCAAGTCGTCTTAGAAAAAGTCAGCAAGCTACACCTCGATGCCGACGCTCAACAAAAAGTCAACGACCTCAAAGCCCTGATCGACCTCATCGAACAAAGCAGCCCGTCGCCTTTACCCCTAGTCCTTGACTTGAGCTTGATCGAAACCATTAACTACTACACAGGGGTCGTTTTTGAAGTCGTCAGCCATACTCGCGTTTTGGGCAAAGGCGGGCGCTACGACACCTTACTAGAACTCTACGACCATAGCGGTCAAAGTACCCCCGGCATTGGCTTTGCTCTCAATATCGACAGTCTCCACGCTTGCTTACTCAATACCCCCATCATCCCCCAAGCAACTCCTGCCAACGATTGGTTAGTCATTCCCAAAACCCCAGATGCTCGTGCTGCCGCCTTGATTTATGCCCACAAACTCCGCACTTCCGAGTATCTCGTCCGCGTCGAAGTTGACTTGGGGGGCAAAGACCCAGAAACCATCCGCCAATACGCTCGCCTCAATCGCATTGAGCGTTTGGTGTGGATGAGTGCTGACGGTACGCCTCAAATCGAAACCTTGTAACCTCAACTTTGGCTCGAAAAACATTATCGAGAAAAATTATGGCCCACACAATTGTGACTGAAACTTGCGAAGGAGTAGCCGATTGCGTTGAAGCTTGTCCGGTGGCCTGCATTCATCCAGGGCCGGGTAAAAATAGCAAAGGTACGGATTGGTATTGGATTGATTTTCAGGTTTGTATTGACTGCGGTATTTGCTTGCAAGTCTGTCCGGTGAACGGTGCAATTATTCCTGACGAACGCCCCGACGTGCAGAAAACGCCGCGCTCTGTTTTTAAATAAACCTTAAAATTCTTGGTTTTTGGGGGGTTACGGCGGTTGAGTCGGGGTGAAATCGCGTTATACTTTCAACAACGCCCGCTTCTCCCTCCAAAAACTGCATGAAACTTGCTCTCGATCGCTATGCCCACTTGGATTCCCCGATTCATCGCTGGGAACAACGCTCGAAATTGGTGGCGTTGTTGACCTTGATTTTGGCGTTTGCTTTGATTGAAGATTTAAGGCTGATGCCGGGTATGGCGATTGTTACCGGAATTTTGTTGGGGTTGTCTCGTTTACCGTTGGGCTTTGTGTTACATCGCCTGCGGTATCCGGGGTTGTTTATTACGGCAGTGGTGATTTTTTTGCCGTTTGTGGCGGGGGAAACGGTTTTGTGGCAGTGGCAAGGGTTGAGGCTGTACCAAGAGGGTTGTGTGGCGGTGCTGGCGATCGCGACTCGTTTTACTTGCATTATGATTGTGAGTTTGGTGTTGTTTGGGACTGCCCCCTTTTTGACCTCAATTCGGGCTTTACGAGCTTTGGGTTTACCGCCGATCGTTGTTGATATGATGTTGCTGTCTTATCGTTATATTGAAGAATTCGGTCAAACCCTGACAACGATGCAGCGAGCTATGCGGTTGCGCGGTTTTCAGGTTAATCGCTTGAATCGGCGTAATTTGGATTGTTTAGCGGGTTTAGCCGGGAGTTTGTTGATTCGCAGTTATGAGCGATCGCAACGGGTATATGAAGCCATGATTTTACGCGGTTACCATAGCTCATCTAGAGGCCGTCAGCAAGTGTGGTTGAAGCCGATGCGAGCCACTGACGCGATCGCCTTGGCAATTATCGTTAGCATTGCGGCAGGATTTGTTTTGGCCGAAACCATAAGGTAGATGTCTTAAAACTGAGGGTTTTTCTAAAATAGAAACTTGACTAAATATCTGGGGACATGGGGAAAATTTCGTGTCAAAAGCAGGCTGCGTCAAACAAGTATTATCGCTCTAGCTGAGTTTGAAGACACAGAAAATCTAGAAAGCCACCACACTGACTCATTTTTCACGATTTATTACTAAAAAAGTCTGGAGCGCACAAAACCATGACCCAAATCGAGGGACAAATCCCGCGCATTCGCTCGCACTCAACCGCAGTTTACGCGATCGCGGCGACTCACTTGTATTTTTCTTATCCCCATCACCCCCCGATTTTAGAAGATATTAACTTTCAGATTTTCCCCGGTCAAAAAGTGGGAACAATTGGGGCTAATGGTGCGGGAAAAACCACGCTTTTCTTGACAATTTGCGGGATTTTGAAGGCTAATGCTGGAGAAGTCCAAGTGTTTAATCAACCCGTCCAAGCGGGGCGATTTCATGGGGATGTGGGCTTGGTATTTCAAAATCCCGCCGATCAGTTATTTTGTCCGTCGGTGTGGGATGATGTGGCGTTTGGGGTAGAAAATCTGGGTTTTCCCCCCGAAGAAGTGGCCAAACGAGTCACAGCCGCTTTAACCACCACAGGGGTTCTGCATTTAGCCGATCGCATTCCCCATCATTTGTCGGGAGGGGAAAAATGTATGGTCGCGATCGCGTCGGCGATCGCCATGCAGCCGCGTTTGGTATTATACGACGAACCCAGTGCCAATTTAGATTTACGCGCTCGTCGTCGCTTGATTCATTTTCTCCAAGAATCTTCGACGACTCAACTGATCGCATCTCACGATCTGGAATTAATTTTAGAAGTGTGCGATCGCGTTTTATTATTTAATCAAGGTCGTTTGATTGCCGATGGTAGCCCTCACCAAATTATGAGCGATCGCCCCCTCATGGAAGCCAATGGTTTAGAAACGCCACCTTCTCTCAAGTCTTGATAAACTCCAATAGGGCGGCAAAACACCGCCCGCACCAGCAACAAACAATTGCCAAACTAAGCGACTTGGGGTTGTAATAAACATTCCAACTGATTCATCCCTTTTTTCAAATAGCGCGTTATTGTCATCGGACTAATTCCGATCGATTGAGCAGCTTCTTTGCGGGAATATTCTCGTAAATAAACTAAATCTACCGCCGTTTGTGTTTTTGCTTCCAGGTGATTCATTGCTCCTTGAATTTGCCAGCGTTCTTCTTGACGAGATTTCCGTTCTTGTTCTTTGGTATCGGTAATCAGATCGGCTAAAGTGAGGGATTCTTCTTGATAGGAATTCACCTTGGCATCCAAGCTCAACAAACGGCGATTTTCCACAGCCAGCAAGCAATCGCGCCATTCTTGCCAAGATACCCCCAAAGCCTCAGCAACTTCAGTTTCGCGAACTTCTCGTCCGAGTTTATCGGTTAAGTTTTTCCGAACTTTTCGTCCCTTCGCGTACAATTCTTGCCAACGTCTGGGGATTCGCAAGACACTACTTTTATCGCGGAGATAGTGCAACATTTCGCCGCGAATATAAGGTAAAGCAAAAGAACTAAATGCCGTGCCTTGATAGGGATCGAAGCGTTCGATCCCCCGTATTAATCCCAAATAACCCGTTTGTTCTAAATCGTCGTAGGGTTCGGCACATTGCTGACTTATTTGATGGGCAACTTTACGAACCAATCCCATGTTAAGCTGCACAATTTGATTGCGTAATTTTAAAGTTGGAGTCCGGTTATAAGCAACTAACAGTTCGATGCCTTGGGTGCGTAGGGATTGAGTAACCATGATCTGAAAAATGTTGTAGAAACTGGCAAGGTTAAAAACAAAAGTAACCCATCGATCTGTCTTTATTTTCAGGGGTAAAACCGTGCTTCGCTATCGAGATTTCACGGAAATCCCAATCGACCCTTGACCAATTTTGCGTATTTATACGCAATAAAAATCTCAATTCCTCAAGGCAATCCCTACAAAAGTTTAAATTTGAGAACGATCTAATCCGGTAAAATTTTCTGAGCGTGCCATCGTAGCGATCGCCCACTTTGACGCAATTCTTGAGCCGAATCAGTCATGGCAATGGTGACGCGATCGCCTAAACTAAAGAGGGGACGATTATCGCCGTGGCTCGTAATTGCCACCAAAGCAACCGTGAGGGCGATCGCGTGGCAAAAAGACGACTGTTTGGATAAAAAGGAACGCTTAGACATGGCATAAAACTCCTCACACAGAACGCAGTTATCGATACACAAAACTAACGATTTGAGTTCGATGACACCCGCTTACATTTCAAGATTAGTTTATCGATTTATTCTACTTAACCCCAGATTTGACCTCCAATCGGTAAAATAGGTTTCGCTTCCTCAAAAAACTTCCTTGGAGATCGCGTATGCCAGAAGCTGTTGCTGTTATAGAAACTCTGGGCTTTCCTGCAATTCTCGCTGCTGCCGATGCTATGGTGAAAGCGGGTCGAGTGACCTTAGTTTGGTTTGACAAAGCCGAAAGTGGTCGTTTTGTTGTTGCCATTCGCGGCCATGTCGGTGAGGTCAAACGCGCTCACGTTGCGGGCATTGAAGCCGGAGAAAATACCTACGGGGGTGAAGTTATTACTCACTATATCGTCCCTAATCCGCCAGAGAATGTGATCGCGGTCTTACCCCTTGACTATACCGAAGCGGTAGAACAGTGGCGATAACCAGCATAGAGGGCGCGATCGCCTAGAGCGTTTATTTTTACTTTTCTTGACAATCCCCAACTATTCCCTTTGCCGAAAAAAGAAAAATAAGCGAGAAAGTACCTCAAAGCCTCGTACAATAAGTTGTGAATTATCCCCCAGTTTCCCATTAACTGCACTCAAAAAACGAAGGAGAAATTATTATGCCCGCAGCCGTTGGATCGCTTGAAACCAAAGGTTTTCCCGGTGTCTTAGCTGCCGCAGATGCGATGGTTAAGGCTGGCCGCGTCACCTTGGTGGGTTATATTCGAGTCGGTAGCGCCCGCTTTACTGTCAATATTCGCGGTGATGTGTCAGAAGTCAAGGCCGCGATGGATGCAGGCATTGAGGCGGTTGAGACGGCTTATGGTGGCGTTTTAGAGTCTTGGGTGATTATTCCCCGTCCCCACGAAAACGTTGTTGCAGTTTTGCCAATTGATTACAGTGAAGATGTGGAAGTTTTCCGCAGTTCGGTTGAAGAACCGCGCTTAATTGGCCCGGGAAATGGTTTTACTCGCTAATCGGGGTTTTTTCTAGCCCTTAGAAGTTGGTGAATTCGACGGGAGTTTAACTCCAAACTTAAGGAAGTTGGGGCTATTTTCTCGTGTTTTGGGTGCGGTGGCGCTGTCGAAACGAGAAACTTTGACTAAAATAACCCAAACTCAGGACAGCGTGCGATCGCCCTAGGGTAACTTTAGGATGTGATTTAAAGTTGCCTTTTTGGGTAAGAAATACTTAACCATATCCTACAATACAATCGCATTAAAACCTCTCCCCTAGGATAGGTTTTAATCATTTTTTTGATTATTTTGAGCTAACGACAAAACGGGTATTATTGCATTATTATCTGTAGCTTTTCTAGAAATGTTGACCTGTAACAACAGTGCAGTTTTATACGATTCTCAACATCAATCTTGGTTAAAATTTAGTCAGCCTTGGATGACATTTACTGTCTCTGATTATACAGAAATTCCCGCAATTTTAGATAAGGTACAACAAGCAGTCGAGCAACACCATTGTTATGCTGTCGGCTTTCTCAGTTATGAAGCTGCTCCGGCTTTTGATGCTAGTTTTCAAGTCCAAACTACCACAGCGTTTCCTGTTGCTTGGTGGGGCTTGTACGAGCAACCCCAAGTCATTTCTCCTCCGATAAAACGCGATCGCGCTCCCATTACTTTACCTTGGCAACCGTCGATCTCAAGACAACAATATCAACAGTGTTTGACTAAAATTAAGCATTATATTGCTCAAGGAATTACTTATCAAGTTAACTATTCTTTTCGTTTAAACGCTCAATTTACTCTCGATCCCCTCACTTACTTTTGGCAACTGAATCAAGCGCAAGACGGCTTATATAGTGCTTTTATTAATTTAGAAAATTGGGCGATTTGTAGCGCTTCTCCCGAACTATTTTTTACTAAGCGCGATCGCCAAGTGATTTGTCGTCCCATGAAAGGAACAGCCCCGAGGGGATTAACTTATGAGCGCGATCGCGAAATAGCTCAAATCCTCAGAACATCTCCTAAAGAACAAGCCGAAAACTTGATGATTGTTGATATGATTCGCAACGATCTGGGGAGAATTGCTGATTTGGGAAGTGTTAAAGTTCGGCATTTATTTAATCTAGAAAAATATCCAACTCTTTGGCAAATGACATCTCCTGTTGAATGTCAAACAGATGCCAACATCAAAGATATTTTTCAAGCTTTATTTCCCTGTGCTTCTATTGTCGGCGCACCCAAAAGTAGTACCTTAAAAATAATTCGCGAACTCGAAGATTCTCCTCGTCGTATTTATACCGGAACAATTGGCTTTATTACCCCCAGCAATTGCGCTCAATTTAATGTAGCAATTCGTACCGTTTTGATTGATAAATCTAAGCAACAAGCTGAATATGGTGTGGGAGGTGGCATTGTGTGGGATTCCACCGAGAAAAACGAATACGACGAATGCTGTACCAAAGCCAAAATTTTAACTCGCACTACCCCGACTTTTGCTTTATTAGAATCCGTCCTTTGGACACCAGAACAAAACTATTTTTTACTCGATTTTCACCTTAACCGCTTGCAAGAATCTGCCGCTTATTTTAACTTTAGCTTTGATCGGGAAAAAGTACGCGATCGCCTCCATCATCTCGTCCAAACTTTGTCTCCACATCCTCACAAAATTCGCTTGCAATGCCACCAAAACGGCAATCCCGAAGTTAGTGGCAAAATTATTCAACAGCGCCCCTCTAACCTACTTTTAAAAGTCGGTTTAGCTCAATCTCCCATCCAGACTGATAACGCTTTTATTTACCATAAAACTACCTATCGTCGCCATTATGAAACCTTCCAAAAACAACAACCGCAATACGACGATGTAATATTATGGAACGAAAAACAAGAAGTCACCGAATCTTGCATTGCCAATATTATTGTCGAAGATCGGGATGGGAAATGGTACACTCCCCCCATTGCTTGCGGCTTATTACCTGGAACTTATCGGGCTTGGCTGCTTCAACAAAATCGCGTTACCGAAAAAATAATTCCGGTTGCTGAATTGCCTTTGTATTCTCGTATTTTTCTGGTAAATTCTGTTCGTAAAATGCAGGAAGTTCGTCTGTTATAGAATCCCGGTTCTGATTGGCGACTAATCTGGATTTCAGTTTGTTCGCTAAAACTGACGCTAGATGTAGCGAATATCAAACAATTTCTATAAAATAATAAAGTTACCAGTAGCAAACTTTAAGACAAAAATGAGTCTGTTTAACACAATTTTAGGGGCGATTGATAATCCCGAACGCGAAGCCAGTAGCAATCAAATTGGCAGTATTATCAATACGATTCAATCCCTCAGTCAAAACAACAACGCTAACCCCGACTCCATCCAAACAGCAATGTCTGTTATCGGGAAATATGCTCGTTCTAGCTTGCAACAAAAACGCCAAGCTGGTGGAGAAGAAGCCGTAAATTCTATTGTGAATCAATACGGCGGAACTCAAGCGAATAATCAGATTATTAATATCCTTTTCAGTACGCCACAAGTTCAACAAATGGTAGGGGAAATTGCCCAGCGTACTGGATTACCCGCAGGAACAATTCAGTCGATGTTACCTCTTTTAGTACCGTTGGTTCTCAACTTTTTGAAAACAGGCAAAAATAATCAAAATCCTTTGGCTTCTAATCCGGTTTTGAGTCAGTTTTTAGATGCTGATGGCGATGGAGATGTAGACTTGGCAGATGCAATGCAATTGGCTTCTCGGTATATGAAAAAATAGAATGTTTTGGGCGAGATTTCCTCGCCTGTTTTTCAGTTTGGGTAAACAACAAAAAATGGCGCTGAGTCTAAATTCAACACAGAAACACTTATACCAGTGTTTAAATTTTATTTTGTCCTTGTGGCCCTGTCCAAACCTGATTGAGAACTTGACCGTAAACTACAGGTTTATCTTGACGAGCTAAAATGGTTTCTCCTGTAAGATTAACCGCCCACATTTGCCAGTGTTCCTCGCCCATATTACCCGCTCGGAACAGGACACGATCGCGTTCGGCTTGACTCCAACCCAGTAATACAGCGTTAGTGTATTGCGTCGTATTGGGAACAAGGGTAAAGGTTTGATTGTCGTTTCTTTGCCAAACTACTGCATAATCCGAGGCTAGGGAACTGTTGAACAAGCCTTCAAATTGCCGCGCTAGGAGGCGATCGCCTTCTTTAGACCAAGACACTGGGATTAAAATAGAGATCGTACCGGGATTACCCGCTTCCTCGCTGCCTCCAAAAAGATTATCTGATAAAGGCGACGCGGCGGTAATAGTACGCAAATCCCCCGTTTTGGTGTTTTCGAGAAACATGACGCTGGTGACGCGACAGCCGTACAGATTAGCTTCTGCTTGCATTTTAATCCGGCTATACGCCGCGTACTGACCATCCGGGGACATCAAAGACGGACTGCGATAAAAGCGGGTTAGGGGGCTAGAAGATTGCCCCTGAGTTGCACCAAACTCCGCATAGGTTGCCAAAACCCAATTCCAGGGAATCGGATAAGCACTATTAAGGGGATCGATGGGGACTTCTGGTTTAATCGTCGTATTCGCAGTATCGGACACTTGCATCGGGGGTTGAGCCGTGGTCAGATAAGGCGGAGACACATCGATTGGCGTGATATTTTGGGAGTTGCGAAATGTACCTAAATATTGTGACGGAGTAGGAC
Organism: Jaaginema sp. PMC 1080.18; assembly: GCA_035968055.1. Lineage (GTDB taxonomy): Bacteria > Cyanobacteriota > Cyanobacteriia > Cyanobacteriales > Spirulinaceae > Jaaginema. The sequence continues at coordinate 34,028 of JAWQFT010000038.1, forward strand.
GAGATTGTCCATAAGAGGGCGGTAAAGGCTCATACATTAGGTAAAAATTGGAGATAACAATAAAAAATTGCGAGACAATCGGCAAGCTCAAAGGCAAATGGCGAATTCTACTGATTGTCGTTCTTCATTTTTATGTATTATGTATAGCAATTTCTCAGGGGTCGTCTGCATTTATTTTGCAAAGGTTTACAACAAACGCGATCGCGCGGTAAACCAAGTCCCAGAATATTGTCGTGTCCAAGACAATCGAGAATCGAGTACGATTGTCAAAAGACTGTTAGGATAGCAAAATTAGCCAACTCGCCCCTATCTTCTCCTTTCCTTGGTGAATTCGACTCCATCTCCCATGACTGTTAAAACCTCTGAATACGCGGAATATCAAGAAACGCGATCCTCCCGTTGGTCTGGGTTCGGGCGATTATTATTTCGCTTGTTTTTGTTAGGCTTGGGGGGGAGCATTGCCGCCGTCGTTGGGGTAGTATTAGCTTTAGCGAATCCTCAACCCAACACCGAGAAACCCTTGAGTGTGGCAGCGTGGGAAGAATTGCAGCAACTGCGCCAAAAATACTGGCCGCAAAACAATCCCTTGGCTTCCGATACTGTGGCACTCCCGACCGAGAATTTGAGCGATACGGAAAAGCAACAGTTACGTCTGGAGTTGAACGAACTCGAAACAGAACTTAATTCCCTCCGCGATCGCGCTCAAGAACTCGAAGCTAAAATAGGAATATCTCAGAGCGATCGCCCCCTCGATGAGCGCTTCGGATCGTTAGAACAAGCTTTAAGCGCCGAATCTGCCGCTACGTCGGATTCCCTCATCTCCCCAGTTAAAGTCAAAGCCACTTTACCCAAAGACGCTTTATTTAGTACCAGCAATCAACTCACCGACGAAGCCACGAATATTTTGAGTGCGATCGCGACGGAGTTAGAAGACTACCCCGGTTCAACTGTGCGGATTAGCGTCCATACCGATGCCTCAGACAATCCCAATCTCGACCGGGAACGCTCATTCCAACAAGGACGCACCCTCGAAAAATACCTCAAAGAAAGTTTAGGCGATCGCTACCGTTTTGTCACCGTCGGCTACGGACAAGCCCAACCCCTAGCCCCCAACGATACCGACGAAAATCGCGCCCTCAATCGCCGCGTTGAGATTGTGGCTGAATAGTTGTTGGTTATTTGTTGTTGGTTGTTAGTTGTTGGTTGTTGGTTATTGGGCTTCGCCGAAAACAAAAACATAACAGTTGTTATGCCCGACATAACACTTGTTATGGAAACTGGCTTTTCTCTCCAACTACTGCCTAATCCTAAAACCAATTCATCTCAACAATAACGAGTCACTGCATGAAAATCATCTTCTTCGGAACGCCCCAATATGCTGTTCCCAGTTTAGAACGCTTTATCGAACATCCCGATATTGAAATTCTCGCTGTCGTCACCCAACCCGACAAAGCCAGAGGCCGCGGCAAAAAATTAATTCCCTCCGCCGTCAAAAAAATCGCCTCAGCCGCCAATATTCCCGTCTGGCAGCCCGCCAAAATCAAAAAAGACCCCGAAACCCTCGAAAAGCTCCGCAACGCCCAAGCCGACGCTTTTGTGGTCATTGCCTACGGACAAATTTTATCCCAAGAAATCCTCGATATGCCGACTTTAGGCTGTATTAACGCTCACGGGTCGATTTTACCGGAATATCGCGGGGCTGCGCCGATTCAGTGGTGTTTATACGATGGGGCGACGACTACCGGAGTCACAACAATGCTGATGGATGCAGGGATGGACACCGGGGCTATGTTACTCAAGGATAGTTGCGAGATTGGCTGGTTGGATAATTCCCTCGATTTAGCCATCCGTTTGTCTGAGATGAGTGCAACCTTGCTGATGAACACCCTTTTGGGCTTAGAAGCGGGTGAGATTACCGCAACCCCCCAAGATGACGCTCAAGCCACTTATGCCCGGCTGATTCAGAAAAGCGATTTTGCCCTAGACTGGACGAAGAACGCGATCGCGCTACACCATCAGATTTGCGCTTTTTTCCCCAACTGTGTCGCCACTTTCCGAAGCGAAAATCTCAAAATTTCGGCTACCGTCCCTTTAAGTCCCGCCTACGAAAGCCAACTACAGCAAGAGTTTCCCGATCTCAACTGGCAAGAAATTAGCCAACAAGACGGACAACCCGGAGAAGTGATTCATCTCCTGAAACAAGAAGGCCCTGTTGTCAAAACTGGAGACGGGGCGTTATTACTAAGACAGGTGCAAATGGCGGGAAAGCGATCGCAATCCGGTTGGGATTTCGTCAACGGGACTCGTTTAGAAGTTGGCGAAATGCTCGAAAACGGTTAATCTTCGCGGGGTTGATAATGCAAACATCCCTCGCAAGGCCCTTCAGGATTAATAGCACAGCGTATCATTTCTGAGTGGGCATTAAATTGGCAACTCGCATCCCCAATCACCCAGCGTCCTCCCACCAGGGTTTTTTCCGTCGGACGTTGGGCTGATTTGACGTACAAGGAAATTTTTTGCAGTTTGTAACCGCCAATTTTGTATTGATAATGGTGATGTCTTTCTAACACCGCATAGGTTTTACCTGCGACATCGAGGTAGTTACCCGGTTGTGGCATCCAGCTTAACGTAATACTGCCCAAAGACTCGCGAGAGGCACTCAGAATCAACTCTGTGGGTAGTGAATCTATCTCCATAACTCCTTTTTTTCAGTTATCAGTTATCAGTAATCAGTTATCAGTTTTTTGGGCAATCGGCAATCGGCAGTCGGGGGGGATTGGGGATTTTGCCCCAGAAAGAGGGTCAGAAACTTTGGCTCTTAGGGGGCACTTTAAAATAGGCTCAAAGCTAGACCGGATAAGCGTTACAGCCCAAAAAAGGGAAATT